>JBODRP010000115.1:0-15215 GCA_050633005.1 Trichormus sp.
TTACGAATTACGAATTATGTTAGCGGAGCGGGGCGGGAGCATCATTACGAATTACGAATTATGCAAAAGTCTCTCAACCTCAAAAGCGATCGCACCGATGCCACGATTGATCGCGCTTATGATATTTTACAGGCAGAAAAGGTTAATCCTCTCAATGCCATCTTTTCACCCCAAAGTGTGGCGGTGATTGGTGCTAGCGAAAAAGCCGGTAGTGTCGGGCGCACGATTTTATGGAATTTAATTAGTAGTCCCTTTGGCGGTACGGTTTTTCCTGTTAATCCCAAACGTCATAGTGTCTTGGGAATTAAAGCCTATCCCTCCATTGCAGCCATTCCAGAAACCGTTGATTTAGCTGTTATTGCTACCCCAGCCCCCACTGTTCCCGGGGTAATTGCTGAGTGTGTAGCCGCAGGAGTGAAAGGAGCAATTATTATTTCCGCCGGTTTTAAAGAAGCTGGTGCGGCAGGTATAGCCTTAGAGCAGCAAATTTTAGAGCAAGTACGCCATAGTAAAATCCGTATTATCGGCCCTAATTGTTTAGGCTTGATGAGTCCCCAAAGCGGCTTAAATGCGACTTTTGCCAGTACAATGGCACGCTCTGGGAATGTCGGTTTTCTCAGTCAAAGCGGAGCGTTATGTACTGCCATCCTTGATTGGAGTGTACGGGAAAATGTCGGTTTTAGCGCCTTCGTTTCCATCGGCTCAATGCTAGATGTGGGTTGGGGTGACTTAATTTATTACCTGGGTGATGATCCCCAAACCAAAAGTATAGTCATTTACATGGAATCTATTGGTGATGCCCGCTCTTTTATCTCTGCGGCGCGGGAAGTAGCCTTGACTAAACCCATCATCGTGATTAAAGCCGGGCGCACATCCGCCGCCGCCAAAGCTGCCGCCTCCCACACAGGAGCTTTAGCGGGTAGCGATGCCGTCTTAGATGCAGCTTTCCGCCGTTGTGGGGTACTACGAGTTAACAGTATTTCCGATTTATTTGATATGGCGGAGGTACTAGCAAAACAACCCCGTCCCCAAGGATCAAAATTAACAATTCTCACCAATGCTGGGGGGCCTGGAGTACTAGCTACTGATGCACTCATTGAAGCTGGGGGAGAACTTGCCACCATTTCCCCAGAAGTGATAACTGCCCTGAATGAAATCTTGCCAAAACATTGGAGTCACAGCAACCCGATTGATATTCTCGGTGACGCTGATCCTCAACGCTATACCCAAGCCTTAGAAATTGCTGCCAAAGATCCCAATAGTGATGGTTTACTGGTGATTCTCACACCCCAAGCCATGACTGATCCCACCCAAATCGCAGAACAATTAAAACCCTACGCCCAAATTGCTGGTAAACCAATACTTGCTAGTTGGATGGGGGGTGCAGATGTGGCAGATGGGGAAATGATCCTCAATCGTCAACGTATCCCTACCTATCCCTACCCAGATACGGCGGCGCGGGTATTTAGTTATATGTGGCAGTCTAGCTATAACCTGCGTGGGATTTACGAAACTCCGGTATTACCTGCCATTGACGCTGGTAATGGTATTCCCTATCGGACATTAGTAGAGAATATCATCTCCTCAGCTCGTCAAGCCGGACGGACGATTTTAACAGAATACGAATCCAAACAGATTTTAGCCGCCTATGGTATTCCTACTGTGACTACTGGTGTGGCTAAGACTGAAGATGAGGCGGTGGAATGTGCAGAAAATATAGGTTATCCCGTTGTTGTCAAACTTTATTCTGAAGTTATTACCCATAAAACTGATGTGGGTGGTGTACAGTTAAACCTACAAAATGCCGATGCTGTACGTCACGCCTATCGGACAATTGCAGCGAATGTTAACCGTCAACAGTCAACCCTCAACACTCAAGCATCAAAATTATTTTTGGGTGTCACTGTGCAGCCAATGGTGAAAATAGACGGCTACGAATTGATTATTGGTAGTAGTTTAGATCCTCAATTTGGCCCAGTGTTGTTATTTGGTGCTGGGGGACAATTAGTGGAAGTATTGCAAGATAGTGCGATCGCTCTTCCTCCCCTAAACACAACTTTGGCACGGCGAATGATAGAACACACAAAAATTTACAAAGCTCTTAAAGGTGTGCGGGGACGGCAAAGCATTGATATGGATGCCCTGGAGCAACTGCTAGTAGCCTTTAGTCACTTAGTAGTGGAACAACCTTGGATTAAAGAAATTGATATTAATCCCTTATTAGCAACTCCCCAGAAAAACACTCAAGAAAATTCACCATTCCCCTCACTCATTGCCTTAGATGCGCGGGTAGTGCTGCATGAGCCAACTATGACAGCCGCAGAATTACCAAAGTTAGCTATTCGTCCCTACCCCATCCAATATGTAGGAGAGTGGACAATGAAAGACGGTACACCCGTAACTATCCGTCCCATTCGTCCCGAAGACGAGCCATTAATGGTGAAATTTCATGAGACACTCTCAGAAGAAAGCGTTTATTTCCGCTACTTCCACCTGATGAAATTAAGCCATCGCATCACCCACGAGCGGTTAACACGTATCTGTTTTATTGATTATGACCGGGAAATGGCCTTAGTCGTAGAACATCAAGATCCACAAACCGGAACACGACAAATATTAGGAGTGGGGAGATTAAGTAAATTGCATGGCACTAATACAGCTGAATTTGCGATATTAATTAGCGATCGCTATCAATGCCAGGGTATAGGTACAGAATTAGTCCGGCGACTCCTACAAATAGGACGCGATGAGCAAATTACCCAAATCACAGCCGATATCCTCGCTGATAACAATGGAATGCAAAGAGTTTGTGAAAAACTCGGTTTCCGCGTCGAAAATACCAGTGATACCACAGTGAGAACCGCGAAAATCGCTCTGTAAAAGGGAACAGGGACTCGATACCCTCCTAACTCTGTTCCCTATCTATCTTCACTAAAGAATCCAAAATCCAAAATCTAAAATCTAAAATTCGGAGGGTCAAATTTTGTACTTTTGTATTCTTCATGACTAATTCAAGGAAACTAACTAGTGAATGTGTCAATATTGTTATGATTCCAGTAATGAGTAGCTGCACTAAATATCTGAATGTTTAGTCAGTGAAAATACGTTTACAGGAGGAATACTCTATTGTCTCGACGTTACTTATTTACTTCTGAGTCAGTTACTGAAGGTCATCCTGATAAAATCTGTGATCAGATTTCTGATACGATTTTAGACACCTTACTCTCTCAAGACCCCACTAGTCGGGTTGCGGCTGAGGTAGTTGTAAATACTGGCTTAGTGCTAATCACAGGTGAAATCACCACCAAAGCCAATGTTAATTATGTCAATATTGCCCGCAAGAAAATAGCGGAAATCGGCTACATTGATGCTGATAATGGCTTTTCTGCGAACAGTACCAGTGTGATTGTTGCTTTAGATGAACAATCTCCCGATATTGCTCAAGGTGTGAACACCGCTCAAGAAAGCCGTGAGCAAGATAGTGAAGAACTATTTGACAGTATTGGGGCTGGTGATCAAGGTATCATGTTCGGTTTTGCTTGTAACGAAACCCCGGAAATGATGCCTTTACCTGTGAGTTTGGCTCACCGCATTGCTCGCCGACTAGCCGCAGTCAGAAAAACTGGTGATTTGCCTTATCTTCGTCCTGATGGTAAAACCCAAGTCACTGTTACTTATGAAGATGGTCGCCCTGTTGGTATTGATACCATCCTCATTTCCACCCAGCACACTGCTACTATCGGTGATATTACCGATGATGCGGCAGTTCAAGCCAAAATTAAACAAGACCTGTGGACGGCTGTAGTTGAACCAGTGTTTGGCGACCTGGAAATTAAACCCAGTTCAGAAACACGCTTTTTGGTTAACCCCACTGGTAAATTTGTGGTTGGTGGCCCTCAAGGTGACTCTGGTTTGACCGGACGGAAAATTATTGTAGATACCTACGGTGGTTATTCCCGTCATGGTGGTGGTGCTTTCTCCGGTAAAGACCCCACAAAAGTAGACCGTTCCGCCGCCTACGCAGCGCGCTATGTAGCTAAAAATATCGTTGCGGCTGGGTTGGCAGAAAAATGTGAAGTGCAGTTGAGTTATGCCATTGGTGTAGCTAGACCCGTGAGCATTTTTCTCGATACCTTTGGCACAGGCAAAGTCGATGATGAAACCTTGCTGGAACTAGTGAAACAAAACTTTGAACTACGTCCGGCTGGGATTATTCACACCTTCAACTTACGTAACTTACCAAGTGAAAGAGGCGGACGTTTTTATCAGGACGTTGCAGCTTACGGTCACTTTGGACGAGATGACTTAGACTTGCCTTGGGAGCGTACCGATAAAGCGGAATTTTTGAAACAAGCACTCAACAATTCCCTGTCTGGCGCGATCGCTCAGGCATTAAAGTAGACCCCAATCCTACTGCAAAATAAATGTATTGGTAAACCCTCTGGCTAGAAACTTCCTCAGCCGAGGGTTTTCCTCATAGCAGTAAAAAATGCTAATTTCTACCAAATAAAGTCAATTTGTGATAGAATTGACCATATAATCAGCAAAATAGTACATATTTAACAAAAATTTTTATTCTTGTTCCTTAATCAAGCAACCCTTGATTCTAGAGTAAAAATAATTAACAGCAAAAGTTCCCTATTTGTGTTTTTGATTAGCATTCCTGTGCTGAAGTGGTAGAAAGTTCTAGTAAAGTAAATTAGCCCTGTGGAATTTTGCAACATCTAAGACGATAATCCTTGAAGATGTTGGTGAAGTTTCACTCTCATGACTTCAGATAACTAGCGATATATCAGCCAGGACATAGTAGAAATGGGTTAAAGTAGAATATGCCATACCGTCATACAAAATTTGCCCGGCAAAAATACAGGAGAAAAAAAGCATTTACAACCAACACAGGTAACAGTTGACAATCAAGGAAACTTGAGTGTTGGACTGAATTATACCTATGTATCAGAAAATTGAGATTCATTAACTGCCAACTTTACAAGTAGCAAATTGCTAGCGTTAACAAAAAGACGTGTAAAAATTCGTATCAAAACTACTGAAATTTGATTAAATCATGCGAATTATAGAAAGCAATTGATGGTACTTGTGATCAAAGAAAATATCTGAAGTCTTGATCAATATTGGCAGTAGTTGTATAAGTAAGACTGATTTGGTGATTCTTGCGGGAGGGATAAGGAGATTTGAGGGATGCAAACTCAACAGCCAATCCCTATGGACAGCAGTTTAGAAAACGAACAAGTGCCAGTAGAAGAGACATCCAACGATGAACTCCCGACTATAGAATTTCCCTCAAGAGGGAAACTCAAAGCCAGTTCTTGGCGCATACATCAGAAAATTGGTTATGGTTATTTTGTGGCGATTGGCATTGGCTTTTTCGGCTCACTCACCGGCTTAGTTATTGCCAATTACTACCGTGGGAGAGAACTCAGGGAATTTAATCAAGCCCAAGAACAAAGACAATTACTGAGTGAGTATAAAGATGCAGTCATGGGCGCACAACTGCATAGCTTTAAAATGGCAGCGTTTTTAGAACAGCCACAAGTACTACCAGCGAAAAAGAACGAATTTTTGCAGAATGTAGAGAAAGCTAAGAAATTAGAACTGAGAATCGACAAATTTATTCGGAGAAACCCGGATGACTTAGCGGCGGCTAGTAGTAACTTAGAAACTCTATTACAAGATTACGCCTTTTACTTAAAATCTTATGTTGACAAAATAGAAAAAGTTTTAAAGGAAAGTAATCAAGAGGAAGTGGCTGTTACAAGAAGCAAGCTGCTAGAAATTATGCGTGGTCAAACAGCCATGCAGCTAGACCAGTTATCAGAACGCCTAACTAATATCCTTCGTCATGCTGAAGAACAAGAGGCAGAAAGACAACAAGGTGTAGAACAAGCCAAGGGAGTAGAAAGATTAATTGTGATGATGAGTATGCTGGTGTCAGTAGCGATCGCCGCCATCATAGCATGGCGTACCAGTCGAGCGATCGCTGAACCAGTGATTATTGTCACTCAAGTCGCTGAACAAGTAGCACGCAAACACAATTTTGATTTGCGCGCACCCGTCACCACCGAAGACGAAATTGGCTTATTAGCAAAATCTTTAAATCATCTGATTGAACGTGTATCAGAACGCACAAAAGAACTAGAAAAAGCCAAAGAACAAGCGGAAGCCGCCAGCAAAGCTAAAAGTAGATTTTTAGCTAATGTCAGTCACGAATTACGCACCCCCTTAAATGCAGTCATTGGTTTAAGCCAACTGCTACAAGATGATGCCACTGATCTCAATTTATCAGGAGACTTCATCACCGACCTAGAAACTATCAACGGTGCTGGTAAACATCTACTAGAACTAATTAACGACATCCTCGACTTATCCAAAATTGAAGCCGAGAAAATGACTCTCTACCCAGAGACATTTGAGATTGCTACTCTAATTAATAATGTTGTCCTCACAGTTAAACCAGCTATAGAAAAAAATGGCAACGTGTTAGTAGTAGATTGTGATGAGAATTTAGGTACAATGTATGCTGATCAAACCAGGATGCGACAGGTATTATTCAATCTCTTAAGTAACGCTGCTAAATTTACTACTAACGGTAAGATAACCCTAACAGTTAAAAATGACAGAGAAAACTGTTCACTAGAAGCTCCCCTGGGAATGATTACTTTCAATGTCACCGATACAGGAATTGGGATGTCTCCCACACAACAACAACAACTATTTCAACCCTTTATTCAAGGTGATACCTCGACTACCAAAAAGTATGGCGGTACAGGACTAGGGTTAGCTATCAGCCGTCACTTTTGTCAGATGATGGGTGGTGAAATTGTGGTACAAAGTCAAATTGGCGTAGGTTCTACTTTCATCGTTCATCTACCGTTGACAGTACAGGAGTAAACTGGGAATGGGGCAAACAGGGCATTGGTAAACAGGGAAGCTGACAAGGTAGAGTAACTAATGACCGAATTTTAGATTTTAAATTTTGGATTTTGGATTGAAGATTCAAAACTTGTACTGAGCAGTTCGACAGGCTCACTGTATCACTTGTCGAAGTATCCAAAATTTAAAAAGGTTTAAAGCCCGCGCCAGTTTACTCAAGTCGGGAAACCCGCCCACGTAACTGGCTACTGAATTTATACTCGCTCCGCGAGAAGCAAGCTACATGGCATAAATCTAAAATCCAAAATCTAAAATTTTAGATTCAAGCCCCTACATCAATGTATGGGGATAATCTAAAATCTAAAATCCAAAATCTAAAATTGATTGACTGTTGACCATTAACTAAGTAAGTTATCAGCACTCCTCAGACCATGACTACAAGCATTGACTTTCTCAGCCATCTTAACCCCAGCCAACGTCAAGCAGTGGAACATTACTGCGGCCCTTTGCTGGTTGTGGCTGGCGCGGGTTCTGGTAAAACACGCGCTTTAACCTACCGAATTGCTAACTTAATCCTCAAACACCGTGTCGCGCCTGAAAATATTTTGGCGGTAACTTTTACCAACAAAGCCGCACGGGAGATGAAAGAAAGGATTCAAAAGCTATTTGCAGAGCAGTTGGCAATGGCAGAACATGGACAAAGATTCGAGTTACTGCCAGAATACGAACAAACCAAACTGCGATCGCGTGTTTATAAGACTACCATCAAAGACCTATGGTGTGGTACATTCCATAGTTTATTTTCTCGGATTCTGCGCTTTGATATTGAAAAGTATCAAGACGAAAAAGGCAGGAAATGGGATAAAAATTTTTCTATTTTTGATGAATCTGATGTCCAGAGTTTAATTAAAGAAATTGTTACTAAACAGTTAAATTTAGACGATAAAAAATTTGACCCTCGTTCTGTACGCTACGCCATTAGTAATGCCAAAAACCAAGGCTTTTCTCCACAAGAATTAGAGCAAGAACAACCAAATTATCGCGGACGAGTGATAGCGAATGTCTATAATCTTTACCAAGATAGGCTATCGCAAAATAACGCCCTCGATTTTGATGATTTAATTTTGATACCTACCAGATTATTTCAGCAAAATGAGCAGGTTTTAGGCTATTGGCATCGCAAATTTTGTCATGTGCTTGTAGATGAATATCAAGATACTAACCGTACTCAATATGACCTGATTCGTCTGTTAGCAACTAATGGCGAAGAAAGAAAAAGTGAGTGGGAATGGCAGAATCGGTCAGTGTTTGTAGTCGGGGATGCTGACCAATCAATTTATAGCTTTAGAATGGCAGATTTTACCATTTTGCTAGAGTTTCAAAACGACTTTGGAGATGGGCTGCCCGATGAAGATACTCGCACAATGGTGAAGTTAGAAGAAAACTATCGCTCTTGTGAAAACATTCTCCAAGCTGCTAATGAACTGATTGAAAATAACACCCAACGGATTGATAAAGTTCTCAAACCGACAAGGGGAGCAGGTGAACAAATTTATTGCCACAAAGCAGATGATGAACTAGCGGAAGCCGAATTTGTGATTAGGCAGATTCGCACCTTAGAAAATCAACATCCTGAATTGAATTGGGGCAGTTTTGCCATTCTTTATCGTACCAACGCCCAATCTCGCCCCTTTGAAGAATTGTTAGTCAGGAATCAAATTCCTTACACAGTCGTTGGCGGGATGAAATTTTATGACCGTAAAGAAATTAAAGATGTCTTAGCTTATTTAAGAGCGATCGCTAACCCCGCCGATACCGTGAGTTTATTAAGAGTTATTAATACACCCCGGCGCGGTATTGGTAAAGCCACCATTGATAATTTAATCAATGCTTCCCAACAATTAGGCACAACACTCTGGGAAATATTGAGCGATGAAACCTCAGTCAATACCTTAGCTGGACGTTCTGCTAAATCTGTGAATAATTTTGCTGCGATGATTAACCGTTGGCAAGCAGAAATTGCTACTGTTCCCGTTTCGGAGATGGTAATGGGGATTTTAGAAGATTCTGGTTACGTCCAGGACTTACAAAATCAAGGTACAGACGAAGCCGAAGACAGAATCCAAAACGTCCAGGAACTTTACAACGCTGTACTGCAATTTCAAGAAGAAAACGAAGATGTTTCTTTGACAGCCTTCTTGCAAAGTACTGCCCTCAGTTCCGATTTAGATAACTTAAAAGAAGGACAAACAGCCGTTTCTTTGATGACATTACACGCGTCTAAAGGTTTAGAGTTTCCCGTTGTCTTTTTAGTCGGGTTAGAACAGGGATTATTTCCCAATTATCGTTCTATGAATGACCCAGCCGCCTTAGAAGAAGAACGTCGTCTGTGTTACGTAGGAATTACCCGCGCCCAAGAGCGTTTACACTTATCCTTTGCCCGTGAACGCCGCTTATATGGCTCACGAGAACCCGCAATGCGATCGCAATTTCTCGACGAATTACCCCCAGAATTATTAGCAAATCCCGGTCAAAAACGGCAAACTCATACTAAACATTCTACAACCAATGGCAAGCAAACAGTTAATCAAAATTGGCAAGTAGGGGAGCGAGTTTTACACAAAACCTTTGGTCTTGGTGAAATAACTCACATTTTTGGTGAAGGTAATAAGCTATCTGTAGCAGTTAAATTTGCTAGTCTAGGACAGAAGATTATTGATCCAAGAGTAGCGCAGTTACAAAAGATAGACTGAGATGATTTAGAAAGTAAAACTTAAATTTGTAAGGTGCGTTAAAAGAACATATAACGTACCGTATTGGCGTAATACCAATTCTCCATGAAGTTGCGCCAAATAAATGATGTAGAGACGTTGCATACAACGTCTCTACAGTACAGAATAAAGTGCAAATCAAATTTTCTATTTGTAGTAAGGGCTTAAGCTCTTGTTTTGAGTACTGATTTGACTAAAAAAATATAAATATCTCCAAAGCAAGACAATGACTATCATTTCCCAGAATTGGGATGAATAAAATTGAAATAAACTATAGAATAGGGAATTAATCTGTCTGCCTCAACAAATCTGCGTAAATCCTGACTTGAGCTAAATTGCACTTCAAAATACTCTACATTCCCCAAACATCAAGTTTTATGTTTGGAATCTTGGATTTTCTGTAATCCAAAGTTTAGGAATTGATGACTTTATTAGCATAAGAAGGTGATGCAATATGCAAAACTGGATTCGCAGTAACGGAAGAGATTGCTTAGGAAAATTGTGTACTGGTGGAATCATGATGATGGCAGTTTTGCTATCTTCGTTGCCACCAACCGCAGCTGACCCCAATTCACCCAAGGCCTTAGCTGCATCAGTTAATGATCAGAGTATCGCCACATCTCATATTCAGGAAATCTCCCAAAATCGCCGAATTGTCATTGATCTCTCAGCACAGCGTCTATTTGCTTGGGAAGGGGATAAACTGGTGTATTCTTTTCGGGTTTCTACCGGAAAACGTTCCACTCCTACACCCCTCGGCAAATTTCGGATTAATTCCAAATATCGTATTAACCGGATGCGAGGACGTGGTTACGATATTCCAGATGTTCCTTACGCCATGTATTTTCACAAAGGCTATGCCATTCATGGTGCTTATTGGCATAACCGCTTTGGCACTCCCGTAAGTCATGGTTGTGTGAATTTACCAGTCAAACAAGCCCGCAAGCTGTTCAATTGGGCTTCTCATGGTACTTTGGTTGTAGTGCGGAGATAAAAACCTAACCCCCTAACCCCCTTCCCTTGTAGGGAAGCGGGAATTAAAAAACCGTTTTGAATAGCATAAAAATAGCGATCGCTGATTTAATTGGCACTCCCAGCACATAAACTAAGATGGGTACAGCTAAAATCGACCCACCACCACCAATTAAACCTAAGCTAACACCTACACAAATAGCTAAAAAGTGAGCAATTATCATCATGGGGAATTGGGAATTGGGAATTGGGCATGGGGCATGGGGCATTGGGCATTGGGCATTGGGCATTGGGTAAGAAATTCTACCTTGTCTCCCCCTGCTCCCCCTGCTCCCCCTGCTCCCCCTGCTCCCCCTGCTCCCCCTGCTCCCCTGCTCCCTGCCCCCTACACCCCTACACCCCTTCAACTATCCAATCTACCGCTTGCGCTTCGGTGATATCTGGTACTTCTAGACGACTTTTCATTTTATAGAGTACCTTTTCTGGTAACTTGGCGGTGCGATCGCTATTTCTATTCAGTAATTCCTCCCAAGGTGCTTCTAGGTAAACAATGCGAATTTTAGCTTGATAATTAGCAAACTGACGAATCAGTGAACCTCGCAATTGACGGCTGATGTTAGTAGCGTTCCACACAAAAGATTTTCCGGTTCTTAAATAATCTTTGGCTATGGTTTTCGCTGTATTTACTACCATTCCTTGTTCTGTGTCAGGTGCAACCCCCATTTCCTGCCTGAGTGCATCTAGAGAAATTACTGGTAAATCAAGTATATTTTGCTGAATCCAAGTGTCTTTACCTGCACCCGGTAAGCCTGACATCATCACGACTTCTAAGCGGGTATCATCGTAGGCTGCATAATCTGGATGACTATTTTCTTTTTGAAAATAAATAAACCGACTATGGGCTGAGGTAAAGGCGCGTGGTTTATCAAAGCAGTGATTTTCTTGGGTATATTCCCGAAAAAATGCAATCCTTTCCAATAACTGGGCTTGGTCGTCACAATATCGCCCCCTAACATCAGCTTCGGCTAATAAACTCAGCATATCGCAACGGATGATTTGACTAGTTTTAATCACTGCTTTTTCGGGGTTGGGTTTGTCCCAAAACCACAGAGGTAAACTACCATATTTCACCAAAGCCACAATTGCTTCCCGTTGACGGAATGGGACTTGCAAATCCCAGAGAATTGACTGCGCCATCTTTGCACCTTGGAGGACATGACCTTTAGAGGAGATAGCACCATCAGTTGCGATTTGGGTGGCAACTGGTTTAGCAACATCATGCAGCAACGCCGCCGCAAATAACACTGAGCGTTCTGTGGCTGGCAGGGTTCGCCATTGTGGTAATTTTACTAATGCTTCACACACTAACTTAGTATGAATAAGTACATTACCTTCGGCATGATAACGGGGGTCTTGGGGACAATCAGCAAGCGATCGCAACCAATCAAATTCGCTTTCTAATCCCTGCCAATCTATTTTCCAGTCATTTGCATCTGGACAATAGGGAAAATTCCAATTCATATTTCCTGCCTCAAATTGTTGTAACATTTGTTCGTAGATTTGAGGACTAAAGTCCTGACTACAAACCAATCAAAATAAATTCACATCAGAACGCAATTGATTAGGGATAATGGGACGATTCAACCAATGACCATCAGATTGCTGAATGGTAGTTAAAAAGCTGGAACGCACATATTTATAACGTGCTGTTACTGTATCCCCTGGTTCGACTTTGATGTATAAACCTTCCATCAAAGCACTTTGGTCAGTTTGCTTCAGGGAACGTTCTACATCTAGTTCCTGTTGTTGACAAATTTGGCGAAAATTTTCTAAATATGCAGATGTTTGATAATGGGACTCACCCAAGAACCCCAAAAGTTGCTGATAAGATTGCAATTCACCAGCAAACAAAATGGGGACAGAAACCAGTGGGAGTCCTGCCAGTAAATGCTGGCGGCGTTGGGTGCTAAGAAATACTTGGTTGTCTAAATCCAACACATCGTATTCTAAAAAGTAGTGGGGTAAAGCATCGTAAAAAACCGTGTGCTTGGCATATAACCATTCACCAAAGAGAAGAAAACGACTCCCCAAAACTTCCCAAAACGCGCCTGTGTGGGTAGATGCCCACTGTTTAAATAAGTTGAAATGCTTTTCTCTTGCACCACCCGTTAAATAATGTCCCCGGCTTTGTAGTCGGAGTTGTCCATCAGCAGTAAAACTGATAGCAGCGTTTGCACCATCAACTTTTTCTTCAACTACTACATACTTTTCTTTGATAGTTGCAAAGGGGATACTATCAAGGTCTTCATCCCCAGGTTGCAACCGCGAACCCTTAATGTGATGGGTACGCGGATATTTATAGATTTGTTCCATGACTTTTACACCTTGGTAAGAACAATCAAAATCTGGAGGTAGCGAAATGACACGAATGAGTTACTTTCATTCGCAATCATTGAGAATTTGATTGAGCCAAGGGATTACATAACCGTGACCTTAATTTATGTAGTGTTTACATCATACATTTACTTCACAAGCGTAAACCAGGTTTCCTGAATTTAACTGTTCCCTGTTCCCTTCTTTGCTAACAAAATATAGCAATTTACGTCTAATGCGAATTAAAATCTTGCGAATACCTAGATATTTGTAGGGGCGGGTTCACCGAGATCAAAAGTTAATCATGAAAGAAGTTTGTTAACCCGCCCCTACCAAGTTCGATACGCCCCACCCATAGGCTATTTATGGGATAGATGGTTCTCCTAATTCACATTAGGCGTAATTTAAAATTTTTGATACTATGATGATATCACTTTGATATAAATATGGTTTGAGAAGAACTATGAACCCAAAAATCAAGGAATTTCCGGCGTTCAAGGTGAACGGCTTTGTGATGTTGGCTGTAGTAGGAGCGATCGCACTTCTGGGAGGGTGGTATATTTGGTCTAGAGTCACGGGGCTAGAAACTTTATTGGCTAGAGGACTCAAAGTTACTGATTTCATCGGTGGTGATGATACTGTTGCTGAGTTGGTGGCTTGGTTAGCGGCTACACTCTTGATTGTGATTATTCCTTCACTATCGGGATTTTTTACCGTTGAGCCGAATCAAGCGATAGTTTTGGTATTTTTTGGACAGTATATGGGGACAGTCCGAGAATCGGGTTTTTGGTGGACAAATCCCTTTGCTAGTAAACTAAAGATTTCGTTGCGGGTGCGTAACTTCAACAGTAAAATTATCAAAGTTAACGATGCTGAAGGTAGCCCCATTGAAATTGCGGCTGTGGTGGTTTGGCAGGTTTTCGATTCCGCGAAATCAAAATTTGCCGTTGATGACTATGAAGAATTTGTGGCTATCCAAAGTGAAACTGCTATCCGTGCGCTAGCCATACGTTATCCTTACGACAGCACCGACGACACAGCCACACCATCTTTACGGGGAATACCCGATGAAATTGCTCACGCCTTGCAAAAAGAACTCCAAGCTCGTTTGGAAGTCACAGGCGTAGAAGTCATTGAAGCTAGACTCTCCCATTTAGCTTATGCACCAGAAATTGCTCAAATGATGCTCAGAAGACAACAAGCCAAAGCCTTAATTGATGCCCGACGGCAAATTGTTGAGGGTGCTGTAGGTATGGTGAATGAAGCGTTAAACCGTTTGAGTCAAGAACAAATGATTGATTTGGATGATGAACGCAAAGCCTCAATGATTAATAATTTATTGGTGGTCTTAACTTCTGAGCAAACAGCCCAACCTGTTATTAACACTGGCACACTTTATAACTAATAAATGGGACAAAAAAAACGATTTTTGTTACGTGTAGACGAAAAACTGTACGAACTACTGGAGAAATGGTCAGCCGATGAATTAAGAAGTGTGAATGCACAGATTGAGTATCTGTTGACTGAAGCAGTGAAGAAAGCTGGACGTTGGCAAAATGATCAGCAAAAATCATCAGATGATTAATGTTGATTGTTGAATATTGTAGAGACGCAATCAATCACGTCTTTAATGATGCCAAAAAAATGTACTGGCGTGGCAAGCCTTAAATGTTGCATTAAAATTCTCTTGTGGGATGGGCAACATGCCTATACCACAAGAACTAATATATTTGCACTACTTTAGCCTTGTCACCCTAGTAGTGGCGCGACCGGATTAAAATATTGCAATACATTTTTGATAAATAAGCATCCATTGTGATACTTGCATAAATCCTGATTTTAAAAAAACAGCAGATATTTGCTTTTCGTGTCAAAATTCAGATCAATTAACCATAGTTGTGAATCTGATGATCGGTAAAATCCTGGATGGCCGCTACGAAATTATTAGCAAACTGGGAGAGGGTGGTTTCGGTGCTACTTACTTGGCTATTGATAGGAAACTACCTGATAAAGACCAGTGTGTTGTTAAGCACTTCTCACCGCAAACGATCAATCCCTATACTTTGTATCATGCTCGAAGACTATTTGAGACGGAAGCTAAAGTATTAAACCGCTTGGGTAATAATGACCGTATTCCTCGGTTACTGGCTCATTTTGAGGAAGACGAAAATTTTTATTTAGTTGAAGAATTTATTGCAGGCCATGACTTAA
>JBODRP010000116.1:0-15170 GCA_050633005.1 Trichormus sp.
ACTAAACTCAAAGGCCGTTCTATCCGTCCTACCAAAATTACATTATTAACATTAGTTAAAGCTAGGGATTGAAAAATTAACCCTGGGGCTAAAGCTCCTGATAAAATAGCTACAACTGTCAAATTAAACCATTGTTTTTGATTAATTTGCTCTAAAGCGGTTTTATTCCACTGTCGCCCATAAATGAAAATCATCAATGTTAAGGCGCAGAGATTGCCCACAAATAAAACATTACATAAAGAAATTGGGTTACGACCATCTAAAAAGTTGGCTGCACCAATCTCGGTTAATTTGCGAGTAATTGCACTCGAAGCTCCAAAAATTAAGACTGCTAACCACAGATAAATTTGACCAGGAATTTTAATTCTCTGTTTGGTCATAGTTAGACTACTCCCACTACATAATAATTAACTTGATTTTGATTGCGATGAGTTATGTTTTCACCGCACCCCTAGCTCCTCTGTTGACCAAGTCCCCGTTTCCTTTTCCCTATTTTCGGCTTTTATGCTGTACTTTACACGGAATTTTCCTGAGAAAATGCTGAGTATTGACTGAATTTCCTGCATAAGTAAATTCAGGAAATCTCTACTTAGGTTTCAGGTGAACTTCAGTAGTTGTTGAGATGCTGTAATCGCTGGGATAAATAAACACTGGAGTTACAAATGAAACTTGCACCATCTCTACTCACAACCGTTGCTTTAGCTGGTATGTTGACGGTCTTTGATGTTCCATTACAAGCCGTTAATCCTTCTTGGGGTCAAGCTTCAGCTGCGGAAATGAAGGATGCTACAGGGTTGACTGCACAACAAAAAATTGACCTACTGATCAAAAATAAGGGTCAGTTTGGTAGTGGTGATCAATTGCGTCGCTTTTTCTTTGGGGACTTAGAACCAATTGGGGTTCAACCTGGTGGCGCAGGTATGGTAGTTAATCTGTACAATAAGGCTAATAATGTCACCATCTCTTATTGTGCAACTTATGATGTGGTAGTTGCTGTTAAAAAAGGCAAAATCAAAGCCTTTGCGCCGGAAGAAGTCAAGTAATTACTGCGTTCGCTAGATACCGGATTTTGATCAAAGTTCGGTATCTAGATTTTTGAGTTGTCTGCTGAGAATTTGTGAAGTCAAGTCGCTTCTCTACGAGACGCTGCGCGTAGCTCGCTTCCCCAAAGGGGTACGCTCCAATTCAAAATTCAAAATTCAAAATTAAAGACACCCACCCACTCATAGGTGGGGCTTGAACCCAACAAGCATTTTTCTTTCCTTCTGCCCTCTGCCCTCTGCCCTCTGCCTTTCTTCGTAAAAAGCTGCCCAATAATATTAGAATTATGGCTATTCGGCAAACTACCAAATTTCACAGTGCAAGGTTTTATCAACTTAAACAAGCCGTTTGGCTGGACTTCTCATGATTGCGTGGCGCGGGTGCGAAAATTGTTAAAGCTCAAACGTGTAGGACACGCAGGAACTTTAGATCCTGCTGCTACGGGTGTGCTACCAATTGCAGTTGGTAAAGCTACAAGATTATTACAATATCTTCCTAGTGACAAAGCCTATAAAGCCACCGTCCGCTTTGGGGTGAGGACTACAACTGATGATTTACAAGGTGAAATTATCACTTCCCAACCCTGTACAGAATTAAATTTAGCAGAGGTGAAAATTGCACTGACGCAATTTATCGGTCAAATTGAGCAAATACCACCAATTTACAGCGCGATACAAGTAGAAGGAAAACGGTTGTATGATTTAGCTCGTCAAGGTGAAACTGTAGAAGTTCCCTCACGCATAGTAGAGATTTATAGTATAGATGTTTTGGATTGGCGAGGCGGAGATTTTCCTGAATTGGATGTAGAGATAGCCTGTGGTAGTGGGACATATATTCGCGCGATCGCCCGTGATTTAGGTAAAGTATTAAATACTGGGGGAACTCTTGCTGCTTTAACCCGCACACAAAGCAGTGGCTTTAATTTAGCAGATAGTCTGACTTTCGAGGAGTTAGAAGCTCAATTACAAAGCAATACCTTTCAACCTACTTCCCCAGATGCAGCCTTACAACACTTACCATCTGTAACTTTACCCAGTATCTCTGCAAAGAAATGGTGTCAGGGACAGCGTATTACTCTCAATCTAGAGATTACTGGCAATGTGCGAGTTTACGAAACAGAAAGCCGTTTTTTGGGAATTGGCGAATTACAAGCGGATGTATTAATTCCTCAGATGGTATTTGAACCAGCAGGTTAAATAATTCGTAATACCCTGCGGGAAGCAAGCTACGTAATTCGTAATTCGTAATAAAAATCAAGAGTCTTGTAGGGTGCGTCAGACCGCTTAAATGCTGTCAATCAACATATTGTTGATATCTGACGCACCCTACTAATATAGGAATCGTACTTGATTATTGAACAGATACGTAGTGAACTGACAAGCCTAAAATGTTGCAAAGAAATTGTAGGTTGGGTTGACGCGAGGAAACCCAACACCAGCATCTATGTTAAGTTTTCGATATTTATGTTGGGTTTCGTTCCTCAACCCAACCTACATCTAATACACTATTTTAGCCTTGACACACCCTACTCATACTTAGATTTTTTCAGAAATAAAATACTAGTCCTATATGTTAGTTACGTAATATTTACACTGTTTTACTTATTTTCTAATTCCTGTTCTTCTTCATAAAACCACATTTCAGCCAACAGAGTGAAGCCAAAAAGCCAAACTAAGCAAATAACTGTTATCCAAAATACTACCATCATAATTTTTAACCTCCAATGCTCTCTCGTTGATCAAGGGAGTGTTTCAGATTACATCAATAAAATTATCTTCAACTTATCTAAATTATCGCGCCTCATTTCCTCACCCATTCAGGTAATTCATAAAAATCAACGTCTGAATCGCCGCTACTGGTAAGCTAAACTAAAGAAAATTGGGAGCAAAATCTCTGGTAGTAAATTCAACCTACACACACCTTTAATTACTCCAGCGAATATGTTTCACGAAGATGAACAAGCACTGAATGTTCAACAGTCAGCTATGCTCAAACCAACTCACTTTGCTGACTTAATCAGAACCGCACAGTTAGTTTTTGATCCTGCATCGGGAGTTTCAGGGAGACACATAGAAGTTGATTGGCAAGAATTTGGTATTCCCGATGAAGTAGCCCAAAATTTATATTTACTTGGTCAAAAATATCGCTATGCTTCTCCAGGTATTCCACCTGATATTATTTGGGAACAATTGACATCAGCCACTAGAACATGGTTCGTCAACAATAAAGATGAATTATGGAAGTTTGAAGAAGCTTTTCCGCCTTTAGACGAGGACTAATACATTGGCTGGAGTTATTCAGCCTTGGGTGCATTAGTGATATTAATGCACCCATACATTTTTTCAGGTTGTCAACAGTCCAGACGATTGATAACCGTGGAATTTCAAGTAATACCAATTCTCTATGAAGTTGCGCCAAATAAGTAGAGACGTTGTATGCAACGTCTCTACAGTACAGAATAAAGTGCATCTATGGCTACGCCAGGCAAGCTACATCAAGAAACGGTATAAGTTCAATTTATTTAATAATTCATCAACTTTTCTAAATTAATGTTATGGTTTAATTCTATAATATAAGCAACTAGTTTTTTTTAATACATATTTATACTGATAAAAACGAGCAATTTACCAATCAAACCGCTCAATTGAAGTGCATAGTAACATTAATTTACAAGCGCGTATAGATGAATCAAACTGTAAGTCCTATTTCCGCCACCAAGGAAACCACCAATCAAAAGATTGGAGTTGTCCAACCACGACTACCAGCAAAAAAACTCATAGTTGTGACTTTGGAACTGCTATTATCCTTTCCTTTAGCTCTAGCTTTAACAAAGTTACACTTTGGCGGAATTGCTTGGATATTTGGCGGTATTGCTGCGGGAACAACGATTTTGCAATTATGTCGTATATTTTACCAATATTCTCCTCGCCCCAATCGCATGGCTAGAAAAGTTGGTATGGCATTAGTAGGGCTGACAGTTGGTGCTTCCAATGCTAACACTGATTTAACTAGCCTAGGGCCTGGAATCCCCGTGTTTATTTTGTTGACTCTATTTTTACTGTTATGTGGTGGTTGTATTGGCTATATTTACTCTCGCTTGAGTCACACTAATCTGTTGACAGCCATGCTGGCTACAGTCCCTGGAGGTGTGGGGGTAATGTCATCAATTGCGGCTGATTATAATAAAAATGTCACCTTGGTAGCAATGGTGCAAGCAATTCGCGTCACTTCTGTAGTTTTACTGATTCCCTTCATTGCCAGAACAGCAGTTGGTAATTACTTTAATTTACCAAGCCTACCAATTAATAGTGGTTGGTTGAATTTTGATGTATCACAACTACAATTATTAGGAATAGCATTACCAATCACAGCACTCATAGTTTATCTAGCTGGTATTTTCAAGCTACCTGCGGGGGATTTTTTTGGCTCATTACTCCTAGGACTAACATTGAATTGTGTTTTAGGTTGGTTGCCATTTGTGGGTGATATTAATTTTAATCCTCCCCAATTGGTGAATATTATTGGTCAAATGCTTTTAGGGATTACTATTGGGGAGTATTGGGGAGAAAAACCTGCTTTTGGCAAAAGAACTATAGGTTATGCTTTAATGTCTGTAATTATGACCTTAATTGCTGGTGCGATCGCTACTATTTTAGCGATGCAATTAACCTCATGGGACTGGTTGACTTGTTTATTAGTCACCGCACCAGGAGGAGCAGCAGAAATGATTTTAGTTTCACTAACACTAGATCACAATGTAGAAATTGTCACAACAGGTCATTTAGTCCGGCTCATCGCCATTAACAGTTCTTTACCCCTGTGGTTATTTTTATTTCGCCGCCTTGAGACTCAGGGGACTGGGGAATGGGGACTGGGGACTGGGGACTAGGGACTGAGGCAGGGGGCAGGGGAGCAGGGGGAGACAAGGTAGACAAGAAAATAAATCATGTCCTGTTTGCCCATTCTGAATTACGAATTACGTTAGCGTTCGCGGTAGCGTCTCGTAGAGAAGCGGGACGTTCGCGCAGCGTCTCGCAGAGAAGTCCATTACGAATTACGAATTACGTTAGCGAAGCGGGACGAAGTCCATTACCAATTACCAATTATTCCAGGATTGTATCTATGGTTGCTAAAACTCAAGAATTAGAGGCTCAATATTGGGTGAAAACTCGTTCTTCTCTTGATTCCACCCAATCAACTTTTCTCACTTGGCAAGGGAAAATTTACGCTTTTATCCCCGGTGAAAGAAGAAAATTACTATTTAAAATTTTGGGTTTAAGTGTCAGTCGGTGTATTCCTACAGAAGTCGGTAGTTGGGATTTTACTTCTAGGGAACTAACTTATTATTTAAATCCAGAAACAGATGAAATTTTACGCACATGGGAAAATCCCTGGACAGGAGAAACATTACCAGTAATTCATGTTGCTAATAACCCTGTGCAGGGTCGTTTTAAAGGTAAATTTCCCGCCCTAGTAGATGTAGAAAACACAACTTTTGTCTTTGATATTTTCCCTACATATCCGAACCCTTTAGCAGCAGATTCTACCTTATCTGAATATAGTCCCTATGAAATTTATCAAGCAGCAGAACTATTTAAACTCACAGTACCAACCGCAGATTTATTTAACTCAGAACTAAATTCAGTATCAAAATTGCAGCTAAGTTGGGATAGGATGGGTCAATGGTTGCCTTGGATGAAGATGAGCGATCGCCCTGGCCATTTAATCTATAGTGCCTTTGGTAGTAAAGTCAATGATTTAACTGAATTACCCCAGTTACTTCAAGATGAAATTAATAATCGCGTACCTTTATATAAACAAGCTCCCAAAGGTTTTGATGACGGTGAAGACATGACATCTTGGTTATACTTCAAGAAAAACTTTCAAGCATACCTAGCTGGTGAAACCTTCCCTCTACCTGTCGGCGAAGAATCTTAAATTAACTATCAAATTTATCTGTAATGCCTGGTGCAGTTGCTAGAAATTGGTTGAAAATGAATTAATTATTATTACAGCACCTTTGAAGTAAGTGAGGTACACCATGAGTAATAAGTAATAAGTAATAAGTAATATAGTGTTTCCTAGTCTGCTGAGGTATAAATCTCTGCGTACCTCTGCGCTTTACTTCTCTGCGAGACGCTGCGCGAACGCGCCCCTCTGCGTTTCAAAATATTATCTGTACCTCACTTAACTCGGAATCGCTATAAGTAAATTTATTACTCATTACTCATTACTTTTTTCAATCAGTTGCTGTACCTCATAAACATCGAACCTGCTGTAAATAAACCATTAACAAAATTAAAATTTCCGCATATTTCTACTAACAGGATCAAATCCTTTAGAGAAAAGGGTGGTATCGTCATAACAAGCACCGGTTAAATCTGCGCCATACAACTTAGTAAAATTAAGTTTAGCACCTCGGAGATTGGCTTCATTAAGTTTGACTCCACACAAATTCGCTCTAGTCAAATTAGCATTGGCTAAATTTGCTCTACTTAAATCTGCACCCCACATTTTAGCTTTAGCTAAGTTTGCACTACTTAAATCTGCCCCCCATAAGTTTATTCCTGGCAAATAGGCAGCAATTAACTTAGCTTTAATTAAGTTAGCGGCAGGAAAATATCTCTCCCCTGCCTGATATCGCCGTTTTATTTCCTCAGCATCCATTGGTTGCATTTACCTTCTTCAACAACAAAGAAGTTATCTGTTCCCATTCTTGGTTGATATCTCCACTAAACGCTGGCTGACTGCTGCGCTGATACCAATAATGGGCATTATTTAAATCGCCTTCTTTGCGATGTAAATAAGCATGAACCCAAGCACTATCAGCATCATGGGCATCCTGCACAATATCATGGGCGTGATTCCAATCACCTTGTTTGTCATACCACAAGGCTTGTAGTGCTTTTGGTAGGGTTTGGGGACAAGGACGCTGTTTTGCCATCAATCGTAGAAATTCTTCTGTATTCACGATCGCTACTCCACAAGTATCAAACCTCTATCTCCAAGATACTGCCCAAATCACTGAAGAAACCCAGTTATAGAAAACCGAGTTTCTGAAATTTTGTAACAATTTCAAGGTGATTGTAATATATCTACTTAAATCAAGTCGGATTTTTATATGAAACAAATTATTACTCAAGTTGATGCGTTTACCGATAAACCCTTTCAAGGTAATCCTGCCGCCGTGTGTGTTTTAACAACGCCTCAATCTGATGAGTGGATGCAGAATGTTGCCCAGGAGATGAATTTATCTGAGACGGCTTTTTTACTCAAACAGGATGATGGTTTTAATCTGCGCTGGTTTACGCCAACAACAGAAGTACCCCTTTGTGGTCATGCAACCTTAGCTAGTAGTCATGTACTCTGGTCTGAGGGGCATCTATTACCAGATGAAACCGCACGTTTCTACAGTAAAAGCGGCTTACTGATTGCTAAACGACAAGGTTCATGGATTGAGTTAGATTTTCCGGTGACTCATTCTCAAGCAACTGTTGCACCGCCAGAACTGAGGGAGGCGTTAGGAGTAGAATTAACAACCGTTGTGCAGAATAATTTAGGTTACTTGGTAGAAGTTGCAACAGAAGAATTAGTCCGACAAATGCAGCCAAATTTTCAACAACTGAAAACCTTGCCTTTAGCTAATGTAATTGTGACAAGTCGCGCCAATTCTGATTCTCCCTACGATTTCGTTTCTCGTTTCTTTGCGCCAGGGTTAGGGATTAACGAAGATCCAGTAACGGGGGCTGCCCATTGTTGCTTGGCTGCATATTGGCGCGATCGCCTGCACAAAGATCAATTTCTAGCATATCAAGCATCAAGTCGCGGTGGAGTAGTAAAAGTTACTTATCCAGGAGGCGATCGCGTTTTTTTAGCCGGTCAATCTGTGACAGTTTTACGGGGCGAGTTACATCAGTGAATGGTTTTGGGCATAGGGCAGGGTGGTGACTTTGATGAGATTTACCTATTCTTTGTTCATACAGTTTTGGTGTCATCATCGGTGAACCAAATTCAATAAGTAATAAGTAATAAGTAATAAGTAGGGGATGCTGAATAAATCTCAAAACATTACAGATAAATGGTTTTAGCCATTTTGACTTTGAAAAAGTGCAAGATTTGATGATGTGGCAACTCGAAAACCTTGCATTTAATTCATCTTCAAAGGAAAAATCGCTCCCATCCAACTCTTGAAACTGTTCCCCGTTCCCCCAACCCTGTTCCCTACCTCCACTAAAGGACTTTTTCAGCAAGCCCTAAGTAATAGGTATTTACTCATTACTCATTACTTATTACTCATTACTTAAAGAAGGAAAGGATTGTGCATGAATTTTTCACCCCTGAAAAGGTACAGAGTCAACAGCCTAGACAGGGGGCAGAGAATTTTTCTGATTCAGCACCCCAATCCCTTTACGAAAAAGTCACAATAGGGAAAGCAACTTATGCGTATTTCTCAAAATGTTTGCTAAACAAACAGGTATTAAAAACCGCCATCAGATGCAATCTTATTGTGACTGGCCGATTGAACAGTTGCCGGGATTGAGTCAACAAGAACAATCCCAACTCCAAAACTGTGGGATTAAAACTACAGTAGGGCTAATACAACAGGGCAGAAATTTGGAAGATAAACTAGCTTTAGCGAGTAAATTACAGGTTCACATTCAATATGTGAATAAATGGGTAGCTTTAGCCGATTTAGCTAGGATTCCCAGTGTCGGCATCCAGTATTGTGGTTTATTACTACACGCAGGAATTGGTTCTGTAGCACAATTAGCCCAGACTCCAACCCACAGACTACACAAACAGATTTTACGCTTGCAGGTAGCAACCATGCAGCGACGGGATTTGTGTCCAGCAATTGAGCTTGTCCAACAATGGAGTCAACAAGCGAAAACCCTAATCACAGTTAACAGTTAACAGTTAACAGTTAACTGTTAACTGTTAACAGATTTAACTCCCCTGTCTCCCTTGTCTCCCTTGTCTCCCCTGCCCCCTGCCCCCTGCCCCCTGCCCCCTGCTCAAAGTTCTCTAATTTTGAATTTTGAATTTTGAATTTTGAATTAATTAGCCCCCTGCCCTCTCAATAACCTGCATCCTTTACCAAGACACCATTGAGGAAGATATCGGCTAAACCTTCTGCCATTTCTTGCATTTGTTGGGGGGAAGCATCTGGTTGCATGAGGGTATTATTGGAGAACCCAGCGATCGCAAACATTCCTAAGAAGACTTTGGCTACTAAATTGGCATCCATGCGGCGATAAATGCCTTTATCCATTGCAGTTTGGAAGAAGGCTTCAGCAACATCGGTCATTTTATTGATCACTTCGATTTGAATGCGATCGCGTAAGTCTGGATGAAATTGTACTTCCATGAAGCAAACGCGCATTAAATCGGCATTTTTTTGTAAATTCCACATCCGGCGGCGCATCACCTGTGCTACAGCTTTATAGCTGCCCATTTCACTTAATTCTGTGAGTAAATCTGTGAGAATCTCCACCCAGCCCGCAGTTGCGACTTCCACTAAAATCGCTTTTTTATTAGAAAAATGCCGAAATAAAGTTCCTTCTGCCACTCCTGCTGCTTGTGCTAAGTCACGGGTGGTAGTACCATCAAAGCCCTGAGACGCAAATAACTTCAGTGCTGCCTGTAAAATGCGGGAGCGTGTCTGTGCTTCTGACGGTGGGGGAGAATTAAAAACTCGCATAATAGTTAATGTAAAATCTCTGGAACATGGTTTGTAGCATTATTGTCTAACGTCAGGTACAAAAAGCACCAAAAGCTTAATACAAGATTAACGCTCCCATTGCTGATTGACCTGTCACCTAGGTAGTCAGAAACCCCACGCCTAAAGGCGGGGGCTTGAAAAAGCCCATCTGACCAGCCTAAGTCTTAACTGACTACGTTAGTGGCAAGAGTTTAAGACCTACCAGGGGATGCGTAGCTAGTCCCCTGCGCTAGAACCAAATTGTTAAACATCTGTACAAGGGTTAAGGAAGTGCAATTTGGATAGTTACCGACCACTAACATTGGCAAAGCTAACATTACCCGCAAGGAGGCACTTTATGTGCAAAGTTTTTGTAATTGATACAAACCGCATACCGCTAAACCCAATACATTCAGCACAAGCAAGACAATTATTAAGGAGCAAAAAAGCAGTTATTTATCGCCGCTTTCCGTTCACTATTCTTCTTAAAGAATCACAGGCATCGCCAGTACAACCACTGCGATTAAAACTAGACCCTGGTGCTAAAACCACAGGGATTGCATTAGTTAACGATTCAACAGGAGAAGTAGTTTTTGCTGCTGAATTAAAACATAGAGGCTTTGCTATTAGAGATGCTCTTACCTCAAGGAGACAATTAAGACGTGGCAGAAGAAATCGCAAAACCCGTTACAGAAAGTCAAGATTTCTCAATAGAACTAGACCCCAAGGATGGTTAGCACCTAGCCTGATGAGTCGGGTTCACAATGTTGAAACATGGGTAAACAGATTACGTAAATTTGCACCAATCACAGCTATTAGCACCGAGTTAGTCAAATTTGATATGCAGTTGATGCGTAATCCTAAAATCGAAGGTAAGGAATATCAACAAGGTACGTTAGCAGGATATGAAACCAGAGAATATCTACTTGAAAAGTGGAATCGGCAATGTGTTTACTGCGGAGTGCAAAACGTACCTTTGCAGGTTGAACACATTCACCCACGTTCTAAAGGTGGCTCTAATTCAATTGCAAACCTTACCTTAAGTTGCGAAAAATGCAACATCAAAAAAGGGATTAAGGATATTAAGGATTTCCTCTCTACGAGACGCTGCGCGAACAAAAAAGACCCTATTAAGTTACAGAAAATCTTGGCACAAGCTAAGAAACAGTTGGCTGATGCAGCAGCAGTTAATGCTACTAGATACAAGCTTTTGGAGGTTTTAAAATCAACAGGGTTGCCAGTTGAATGTGGCTCTGGGGGTTTAACAAAGTTCAACAGAACTAGGCAGCAATTAATCAAGAATCATTGGATTGATGCTGCTTGTGTTGGCAAATCAACACCAACATTAAATATCAAAGGTATCAAACCATTGTTGATTACAGCGAATGGACACGGTAATCGCCAAATGTGTGGGACTGATAAATTCGGTTTTCCGACTCGTCATCGCACAACTAAACAAATCCATTTTGGGTTTCAAACTGGAGATATCATTAAAGCGGTTGTTACAAGTGGGAAAAAAGTTGGCGAATATTTAGGACGCGTTTTGTGTCGTGCCACGGGTAGTTTTGATATTGCTACCAAAACTGGAAGAGTTTCAGGTATCAGTCACAAATACTGTTCAGCAATTCACAGAAAGGATGGATATAGTTATGCCTTTTGAAGCAATCTTGACAATGAATAAATTCAATTGCGCCTTACCCCCATGTCTAAAGCCAGGGGCTTCCACGGCGCGAGGACTTTGGTGAAAACTCATTTTACTCATCGCTTATGAATCATTCCAGTTGCCCAAACACACAAGGTATGAAAAGTCAATTATATATTCCCTGTTTTTTGAGCAGGAATTTTACTCGCCAACTTTTAACAACGTTATTAGTAGTGATAGTTGCTTGGTGGGGTTTAGTACCACAGACGGCTTTAGCGCAAACCCAAACGCTACCACCTGCTGAAACTACGCTGCAACTGAGCAAAACTCCTACAGATAAAAGTTCGATTCAACCCTATTTAGATCGGGTAATCAAGCAGCTAACGGAGTTCCGCTTAAGTAATGGCATGAAGTTTATTGTTTTAGAACGCCATCAAGCACCTGTGGTTTCCTTTCTCACTTACGCAGATGTGGGTGGTGTGGATGAACCAGATGGGAAAACTGGTGTAGCTCACTTTTTAGAGCATTTGGCATTTAAAGGCACTACCCGTATTGGCACAAAAGACTACCAAGCTGAAAAACCTCTGTTAGAGCGTTTAGAGCAGTTAGATATACAAATTCGCGCTGCTAAAGCTAATGGTAAACAAGATGAAATTGCTAAGTTACAAGCAGATTTTCAGCAAGTAGAAGCACAAGCAGCTAAATTAGTCAACCAAAACGAATTAGGGCAAATAGTTGAGCAAGCCGGGGGTGTAGGTTTAAATGCCAGTACTTCCAGTGAAGCAACCCGCTATTTCTACAGTTTTCCATCAAATAAGTTAGAACTGTGGATGTCACTAGAATCAGATCGATTTCTTGAGCCTGTCATTCGACGGGAGTTTTTTAAGGAAAAAGATGTGATTTTAGAAGAACGCCGGATGCGGGTGGAAAATTCACCTATTGGGATGATGGTAGAAAAGTTCATTGATACAGCTTTCAAAGTCCATCCTTACCGACGGCCTGTCATTGGTTATGACGAAGATATCCGTAACCTGACACCAAAAGATGTGCAGACTTTTTTTGAAACTCACTATGTCCCCAGCAATATCACCGTTGCGGTTGTGGGAGATGTCAACCCAGCCGAGGTGAAAAAATTAGCACAGACTTACTTTGGACGCTATCAAGCTAAACCCAAGGCGCAATCAAAAATTCCTGTAGAGCCAAAACAAACCCAAACACGAGAAGTAACTTTAGAGTTACCTTCCCAACCGTGGTATTTAGAAGGCTATCATCGTCCGGCTACCACCCACCCCGATAATGCGGTGTATGAACTCATTGGCAGTTTATTAAGTAATGGACGGACATCAAGATTGTATAAGTCTTTGGTAGAACAAAAACGCGTAGCTTTAAATGCCCAAGGCTTTAGCGGTTTTCCTGGTGATAAGTACCCCAACTTGATGCTGTTCTATGCGCTGACAGCTCCTGGTCACAGTGTAGATGAAGTGGCGGCGGCTTTACGTCAAGAAATTGAGAAATTGCAAACTCAACCTGTAGCAGCTTCGGAATTAGAACGGGTGAAAACTCAAGCACGGGCAACTTTACTCCGCAGTCTAGATTCTAATATGGGCATGGCACAGCAACTTTTAGAATATGAGGTGAAAACTGGTTCTTGGCGAAATCTGTTTAAACAGTTAGATGATATTGTGGCTGTGACTCCGGCGGATATTCAGCGAGTAGCTAAGAATACATTTACCCCAGAAAATCGCACAATTGGCAAGCTGTTATCAAAGTCAGCTTAAACAACTCAAAATACCCTACGGGTAGGCTTATGCTTCTCCAAAAAAGCAAGCTACAAAATTCATAAGTATTAAGGTGAGGGTTTAAAGGCGGATGTCCAGGAAAATTCAAAATGGTAGGCGACTGATTTTTGCCTTCTTGGTTGCTTGTGCTTTTTTACTGGTAACTTTTAACTTTTCTCCTGTGGCGACAGCAGCAGCCAAGCACTACACGGAGTTAGAGTTTGCACCAATACCAGAAATTAAGTTACCCAAGTACGAGCGGTTTGTGCTACGAAATGGCTTAGTTGTGTATCTCATGGAGGATCACGAACTACCTTTAGTTAGTGGTACGGCGTTGATACGGACTGGTAGCCGTTGGGAAGCAGGGGATAAAGTTGGCTTGGCTGACTTGACTGGTACGGTGATGCGGACTGGGGGAACTAAAAAGCATTCCCCAGATGAGTTAAATGAAATATTGGAACAACGAGCGGCGGCGGTAGAAACTGATATTGGAGAAGGTGCGGGTAGTGCCAGTTTTGACAGCCTGAGTGACGATGTAGAAACAGTGTTTGGGTTGTTTGCTGAGGTGCTGCGAGAGCCAGTATTTGCTCAAGAAAAGTTAGATTTAGCTAAAACACAAGCTAAGGGTGGTATTGCTCGGCGCAATGATGATCCTGATAGTATCGCCAGCCGAGAATTTCGCAAGTTAATTTATGGCAAAGAAAGCCCCTATGCCAGAATTACAGAGTATGCCACAGTAGATCGAATTACCCGTGAGGATTTGGTGAAGTTTCACCGGGATTATTTTCACCCCAATAATATGATTTTGGGGATTGTGGGGGATTTTGACAAGCAGAAAATGCGATCGCTTATTCAAGCTAAACTAGGTGATTGGCAACGTAACCCCAGACTGAGCAAATTGTCTTTACCAGAGGTATCAGCAGCTAATACAGGTGGGGTATTCTTTGTGAATCAGCCACAGTTAACCCAAAGTAGTGTATTAGTTGGTCATTTAGGCGGTAAGTTTGATAATCCTGACTATGCGGCTTTGGATGTATTGAATGGGGTATTAAATGGCTTTGGTGGTAGGTTATTTAATGAATTGCGATCGCGCCAAGGTTTAGCATACTCTGTATACGGTTATTGGAGTCCCCGCTTTGACTACCCTGGTATGTTCATGGCTGGGGGACAAACTCGCTCTGATGCAACTGTACAGTTCGTTAAAGCTTTGCAAGCAGAAATTAAGCGTATGCAAGCTCAACCAGTCACAGAGCAAGAATTAACTCGTGCTAAAGAGTCTACCTTAAATTCCTTTGTCTTCAACTTCCAAGATCCGGCTCAAACCCTATCTCGGTTAATGCGCTATGAATATTACGGCTATCCGGCTGATTTTCTGTTCCGCTATCAAAAAGCCGTATCTGCAACCACAACCGCAGATGTGCAACGAGTAGCGAAGCAATACCTCAAGCCAGAAAATCTCGTAACTCTCGTAGTGGGTAATCAAAACGCTATTCAACCACCATTAACTCAGCTAGCAGCCGAGGTGACACCCATAGATGTAACAATTCCTGCTGCACAAAAACAAGCTCAGAATTAATAGCTGAGGGACTTCCACATCAAGAAATATCTCAAATGTAGCCAGTAGGGTGTGTGAGGCGTAAGCCGTAACGCACCGAAATCTCTGGATGGTGCTTAGATTTTTTCTCCAAATCAAACCCGATTTCTATATATTGAGAGCATTATCAACCCAGTTTTTCAATAAACTGGTTTTTTTTTGACATGAAGTCAAATCAGTTTCAAAATTATCAAAATTTAGGTTGTATAGACAGAAAACAATGTTTTTTGTCTGAAAATATAGATAAAAAAGCTTGACTTTTACAAAAATCAAATCAAAATATAAGGGGATAATTCTCTTTTTTGTGGGCTGGTAACATGACTTTATTGTGTTAATTTGAATGAACTTATTGCTGGAGGCAAGCACATGGTAAAAATAACAATATCTGACCTTTCTCCCAGTGACCATAGGAAG
>JBODRP010000117.1:0-15153 GCA_050633005.1 Trichormus sp.
TCATTACTCATTACTCATTACTCATTACTCATTACTCATTACTCATTACTTATTGAGCCGTAACGCACCGTATTATAGTCGTGCGTTACGCTTTGCTTTAACTGTGGGTAACTATTACTTCACCTTCTACCTTTGCTAAGTCTGATGTTGTATTATCTATCTGTTTAAATTCTCCAGCCCGCCAAGAATCGGTGATATCTTTAATAAAACTAGCTGTAGGGATAGCAACTAGTAAACCTAAAACCCCGCCTAATTTTGCGCCTATTAGTAAAGACACTACCACCCAAACAGGATTTAAACCAGTCAAATTACCCAAAATCCGAGGTGCAACAAAATTAGAATTGATTTGGTCGATAGCCACGGCTACCCCTAAAACTTCAGATCCTAACCAGAAGTTTTCTAAAGCCACTAATAAACTGACAATAGTAATTCCGATCCCTGTACCAAAGGGAAATAGGGAGAAAAAGCCAATACCAATGCCAAAAAGTAGGGCTAAAGGAACTCGCAAGGCTACAAATGCTAAAGTTACCGTGACAGCTAGGACAGCACCTAATGTAGCTTGACCGATAAAATAATTATGGAAATCTTCCCGCAGTATTTGGCGGACTTTCGAGCCGATGTGAGCAGGAAACCACTGATAAATACCATCCCACAAGCGATCGCCATTTAATACCATATAAATAGTTAAGACTACCGCCAGCAGCACATTCACCACAACCCCAATAGTATCAAAAGCTAAACCGACTATCTTACCAGTTACAGACTGCAATTGGTTAGAAAATCGCTCTAAAATTTGTGTAGCTAAACTGCTCAAATTCACCGGTAAAGTTTGGGTTGCTACCCAATTTTGGAAAACATCGAGTTGTTGAACGCCAGAATCAATCCAATTAGGCAAAATATTCACCAATTCGTTGAGCTGTTGAATAATCAGTGGGACTAAAGTTAGACCTAAACCTACTAAAATCACCACCGCTAACAATAACACCCCAACAATCGCCAAGTTACGTTGCACTCCACGCCTTTGAAAAAATTGGATGGGATAGTCTAAAACAAAAGCCAACAGGATAGCAGATGCCAGAACGCTCACCAAGGGTTGAAAATAGTTGACAACCTGAAGTAATAGCCAACCGTTAAGAATAGCAATAGGAAACCCCAGTCCCAGAGTTAACCATCGTGGCAATGTGTTTATTGATTGCATTTAGTGGTGACTCCACGCGCACTATGATTCTATTTTGCCTGTTAGGTGAGGATTAGGGGGGAGGGAAGGCAGGGGGGCAGGGGAGCAGGGAGACAAGGGAGACAAGGGAAAGAATTTTAGATTTTAGATTTTGCGGAAAGTCTGAGCGGAGGTTTCCTCCGTACAGAACTTTCCAAGACGGATTTTAGATTGAAATTCAATCCCAAATTGAAAATCCAAAATCCACTCATTGAATTGCCCAATGCCCAATGCCCCATGCCCCATTCCCCATGCCCAAAGACTATTTACTTAGAAAATCTAATAAAATTTGCTGTGCTACTGATCCTAAAGGTCGGACTTCGCCAGCGTTTTGAGAATAAAATTTACCTTTACGAATATCTTGTGGTGTTAATAGTGCCATATCCCAGCCTTCGTTTAACACCAATTGATGAAATTGTAACAACAAGGGCGCATGGAAGACATGACGCATCACTCTATCATCGGGATAACAACCAAATTCCACAAAAGACGGGAGAGTATAACCAATTTCTTCTAAAATTTCTCGCTGTACGGCTTCCTCTGGGGTTTCTCCTGGCTCAATATGACCACCAAACAACGCCCAATGACCAGGGTAGGGAATATCGGGGATGTTATCGCGCAGTTGCATCAAAAATTTATTATCTTGGTAGAGAATGGCGATCGCTACATGAACTTTTTCGTTATTCATAACTATTTTTTTACAATCTTCTGTAAATATTATTACCTCTCTTCCAGATAAACCTCCCCAAACTCTTGGTTAGCGATAGGAATACTTTCGTATAGTAATTTACCTTTCATTACTACTGACTCCCCCTCTTGAAAATTGCTTTGATTCGTCACCACCCAAATTTGGTCAGTAGCATCATTAATTAAATACGCCCGACTGTTTAGCAAGGGAACTTTTCTTTCTACCTTACCTTGGACATAAACAGTACCTTGTTTATTCGGTGTAGCTTTAATTTTCTTAATCGCCGTCACATTGCTACCAAAGCTGATTGTATTCTCTTTCAAGCCAGATATATTCACAGGCGCACAGCTACAAAGTCCGACAGCTAAAATTAAGCCTATACCAATTCCTAATCGACTACACCCCGATACCCTAACGTAATTCATAATTCCTAATTAAGAAACAAGCATCAATTTCAGATAATTTATTTTTTGGTGTTCCCTTCTCCCCCTTATCTCTCCAGTCTCCAATCCCCACCCCCCAATATGAGAACATAGACAATTGGGTAGCAACGCCATAATAATCTACAAGCAGCGTTATTGTAACTGTTGACTAATCACTATTGACTAATGACTATTGACCATTGACTATTAACACTTACGTTTTATATTGAAATTTAGGAATTGTCATGGAAACAAAAACCGCCAAAACTTTAGATGGTAAAGCTTTAGCTGAAAAAATTCAGGCTGAATTAGCTTCCCAGATTCAACAATTGCAAACCAAAATTGGCCGCCCTCCTGGTTTAGCAGTGTTGATGGTTGGTGATAACCCAGCTTCGGCTGCTTATGTCCGTAACAAAGAAAAATCCTGCGCTAAGGTTGGTATTGCTTCTTTTGGAAAACACTTTCCCAAAGAAACCACCCAAGAACAATTAGAAGATATCATTGCTACACTCAATCAAGACGAACAAGTCGATGGGATTCTGGTACAGTTACCCTTACCAGAGCATTTAGATTCTGTCAAATTACTGCATCAAATTGCCCCCGATAAAGATGTTGATGGATTGCATCCAGTTAATTTAGGGCGACTGGTGCGGGAAGAAGCTGGCTTACGCAGTTGCACACCAGCCGGAGTCATGCGGTTATTAGCAGAATATGACATTCCTTTAGCGGGAAAACACGCCGTAGTTATCGGACGCAGTATTTTAGTTGGTAAACCAATGGCCTTGATGCTGTTAGCAGCTGATGCTACTGTTACTGTTGCCCATTCTCGATCGCAAGACGTTGCTAGTATCACTAGAAACGCTGATATTCTCGTTGTCGCCGCAGGCATTCCTGGATTAATTACTGCTGACATGGTGAAACCAGGCTCTGTTGTGGTAGATGTGGGGATAAATCGCGTTACTGATGGTAGTGGCAAAAGTCGCTTAGTTGGCGATGTTGAATTTGCAGCAACCGCTAACGTCGCGGCATATATCACCCCAGTTCCTGGTGGTGTTGGGCCAATGACGGTAGCTCTGTTGTTAGAAAATACATTTGCCAGCTATTTAAAAACAGCAAAGGAGAAGGGAGTTTTAACTGATAAATGAACAACAGAAAATGTCACATAACTTATCATTTATCATTTATATTTCATCATTCATGAAATATGAGTTAATCTTTTGACTCCAGAGCATCTTAAAATTGTGACGTGTATGACAAATAGCCACAAGTCAAAAATTTAAGGAAATCTAAGGATGGTAGCAGCTGATAACCTTCAGAAGATGCCAGAAAAAGCCTCATTTAACCTTGCAGCTTATCTACAAGAGCGCAAACAACTTTGTGAAGCTGCACTAGATGAGTGTCTTCCTGTCATTTATCCAGAAACAATTTATGAATCAATGCGCTACTCGCTATTAGCTGGGGGTAAGCGTCTGCGTCCCATTCTCTGCCTAGCTACCTGTGAAATGATGGGCGGTACGATTGAAATGGCCATGCCTACAGCTTGTGCAGTAGAAATGATTCACACTATGTCATTGATTCATGATGACCTGCCAGCAATGGATAATGACGATTACCGTCGTGGTAGGCTGACAAATCATAAAGTTTATGGTGATGACATTGCAATTTTAGCTGGCGATGGCTTATTAGCTTACGCTTTTGAATTAGTTGCTATCCGCACACCTGAAAGCGTAGCTAGGGATAGGGTATTGCAGGTAATTGCCCGACTTGGAAAGGCATTAGGTGCGGCTGGTTTAGTGGGTGGTCAAGTCGTTGATTTACAATCAGAGGGCAAATCAGATATTTCCCTAGAAACCCTCAACTACATCCATAACCATAAAACAGCTGCCCTTTTAGAAGCCTGTGTTGTTTGTGGCGGTATTTTAGCTGGTGCATCATCTGAAGATGTCCAAAGACTCTCACGCTATTCCCAAAACATCGGACTAGCATTTCAAATTATTGATGATATTCTGGATATCACCGCTACCCAAGAGCAATTGGGCAAAACCGCAGGTAAAGACCTTGTAGCACAAAAAGTTACCTATCCTAGTCTTTGGGGTCTAGAAAAGTCCCGTGCTAAAGCCCAAGAACTAATTGAGTCAGCCTGCCAAGAACTAGAACCATTTGGGGAATTGGCACAGCCGTTAAAAGCACTTGCCCAATTTATCACTAGCCGCAATCATTAGATTCGCAGTTGGGGAAATGCGAAATTAAATTTCAAAACCCATTTACATAAACCTGAGTGGGTGATGAATTTTATATTTTGTATATTTTGGGTTGCATCTCAACATTAACTCTCAAAACAGACTACTGCTAATACTGACTAATCGAACCACAAGACCATGCAGGACATAGGCAAAATTTTAGACAACCGGGTGCTGCTGGTTGCCCTTGTAGCTTGTTTTTTAGCTCAAGCATTGAAGTTGGTAATTGAGCTAGTACAACACCGTAAACTGAATGTCAGGGTTTTAGTAACTACTGGAGGTATGCCAAGCGCGCATTCAGCCTTGGTGACATCTCTGGCAACCGGTGTTGGACAAACCCTAGGTTGGGCATCCCCTGACTTTGCCTTGGCTACAGTTTTTGCCATTATTGTCATGTATGATGCAGCCGGAGTTCGTCAAGCCGCCGGTAAGCAAGCCCGTATTCTCAATCAAATGATTGATGAATTATTTCATGAAAAACCAGACTTTAACCAAGACCGCCTCAAGGAATTGCTAGGACATACACCTGTACAAGTCATAGCAGGTTCAGCATTAGGAATCACAATTTCTCTATTAGCTGGGTCTTTATTTGTCAGTCAATAGGTTGGAGATGGGTGAGAAGGGAAGGGAGACAAGGGAGACAAGGGAAGGGAAGGGGGACAAGGGAGATAAGGGAGACAAGGGAGACAAGGTAGACAAGGTAGGAAAACGACTTTTGAATTTGGAGCGCAGGGGCGTTATTCTACCCTAACAACCGATCGCAGTAACATAACTTTACGGCTATCTACTAGGACAGCAAAAAAACCGCGATCGTTTAGTTTCTGTAATGTGTTGTAAGCTTCTTGTTGGTTAGTGGTATACACTGCGAGCAAATAGGGTTTCTGTCCATAGGATGCTAGACCAACATTACCACCAACGGCTTGCTGTAAACTGGTTGCGAGTTCTGGACGGTTGAAATAATCGACTAAGACAGCAAAACCCTGCCCCAACATTTGGGGATTATAAGTGATTTGGGGTGGTTGTTGGACTACTTGCCCTGGTCTAGTGGTGATAATGGCAGACAAACCCACAATAGTATTTATATACCTAGCCCAACGGTTGGCATCATCAATGCTGCTAAATCCTCCTATGCGTGTGACAGTCTCCGTCAAATACTTACAGGTAGTAGCTTTAATTTGAGTGGGTAAAGCGTTACGTAACTGTTTCTGATTCTCTGCTGTGGGACTAACTACGAGCAACAAATACTCCCCAGCACTGGGTGGTTGACACACAGGCAAGGCTGTTTGGGCAATTACGGGATTTATGTTGCCCATTAAACCTGCACCTGCGATCGCTATTCCGAATACACTGGATAAAGTGGCAAATTTCTGCACAGAATTGGGACGCATAAGTTAATTTTGTTTAAAATTTTTCTTATTGATTAGTTATTAGTTAATAGTAAACCAGGTGCTTACTATTGCATCTTATAGAGACGCGATTGATCACGTCTCTCATGATGATTAACTAATTGCTCAAGATACAGGAGCAAGAGATGCTATAGGATTAGGAATTGTTTCCGAAGGAGCTACAAATTCTCCTGTAATCACGTATTCTAGCCGCAGTTTCAGCCAAGTAATAAATTGAGAATTAGTAGAAATAATCGCAGCTGCGGGTTGAGGACACTTAGCTTTGATGTCAGCCATCTCACGTGCTTCTAAAAAAGCTGGTTGTGGAACTAACCAAAAATCAATTTCTTTTTCTTGTTCATGATAATGACGAGTCCGTTCTTTCAGCACTTCCTCTATAGGTTCTTCTTGCAACAAAAAGCGACGGCTGGCTAAAACGTAATAATATGTTTGCATTGTCATCCTGTAATTACTAACTAATTATTTTACCCTTACTCACTGCTCAAAAATGAGTGCTGAGTCAAGACTCAACACTCACCACTGACCACTCAGCACTCAAAACTAGCTTAGTTCTTAGGTGATTTTTTGAACCAAGAACTAAAAGGACAACCCTTTTGTTGAGTTTCACTGGCTACTTTACCACCACCTGTTAACTTTCCTAAAAACAGGGTGTTGTCAAAGTAGTGTTCCATAGAAATAATCTTTAAGTCATCGGTGACATGAGCAATACTCAAACCGATAATTTCTACAGTCTCTCCTGTAGGTGCATAATCTTTGTATGCCCCTTGAAAATGTCCCCAGTGCCGCCACTTGAAGGTAACAGTAGGTGGGCCTGAGTAAACTTCCAGAACTTCCCAAGGGAAACCTTGGGGAAATGTGGTATGAAAGAGTTTAGCAGATGATTCAAAGCTTTCTTCAGAGGCTTTGTAATGCTCAGAATTAGCCATGAATAAATTATAAGTACCTTGGGCTGATACGTCTGCTGCTGTAAACTCCTGTCCCCCATTGGTACTGATACGAAATTGATCATTGACAATTGATAACCACTGCTGAGGATCAGCTTTGAAAGAAACCTCCATTTCAAAGGTTCTGACTAAATTTTGAACGATCGCCTCCAGTGTACCCTCAAGATGATTGCGTGTACTCTCTTGAGCTAAATTCTCATTGGAACGAGAATAATCTGGCGGAGCATCATAACGCCACTTGACATCAGTACTTTCAGCAATAACTGTCTCTCTATCCTGTACCCAAAGCGGAAGCTCGTTAGATTGTGTTGCGCTCATAACAATTTAAAATTCACAATTCACAATTGAGAAAACCATTGATGGTAAGTATCCTGACTTGTTAGAACTATGTTCCTAAGCCTGCCACACACCCAAGATTTTCCAGATTCCGCAGTTAAAACCCCTCAATTAAAACCCCTCAAATAGCAACGGGTAATTTTACCCTGGATTTTTCAACAGAGAGTCTCTAGGGGAAGTTGAGGGAAATATTCATCGTGCAACCGCCCCTAATTGTTGTGAAAAACGGGCAAAAACAAAGAACTCACCAATCCGAATTACGAATTACGAATTACGAATTGCCTCCTTCATTTCCCGAACAGCTCTTTCCATCCCCACCAATGCAGCCCGGCTGATGATGGTATGACCTATGTTTAACTCTTCCATCCCTGGTAATGCAGCCACCGGATATACATTCCAGTAAGTCAGCCCATGACCGGCGTTCACTCGCAAGCCAGCTTGAATGGCTTGTGAACATCCTGCGGCTAACACAGCTAACTCTTGATGACGACTGGTTTCATCCTTAGCTTCTGCATATCTACCAGTGTGTAGTTCAATAAACTTTGCCTGCACCTTGACAGAAGCTTCGATTTGTGCAGGTTCAGCATCAATAAACAAACTCACTGGAATGCCTGCACCCTGCAATTTAGTGACTATCTCACCTATTCTAGCAATTTGCCCGACTATATCTAAACCGCCTTCTGTAGTCACTTCTTCCCGCTTTTCGGGAACTAAAGTCACATAATCGGGTTTAATGTCAAGGGCAATTCCCAACATTTCTTCTGTAGCGGCCATTTCTAAATTTAAGTGCGTCCGTACTGTTTGACGCAACAAACGCACATCCCGATCTTGAATATGCCGCCTGTCTTCTCGCAGATGCACAGTAATTCCATCAGCACCGGCTAATTCTGCCAGCACCGCCGCCGCCACCGGATCTGGTTCTACCGTCCGCCGCGCTTGGCGAATGGTGGCAATATGGTCTATGTTTACACCAAGTGTAGGCAACCCTGTATCTCCCTATCCAAGCTTCACAGGAATTTATCTTACCAAAATTAATGATCAACTATCCCCAAGTTTCTAGGCATAGAATAGGATTAAGCAGGAAAAATCAAGCAAACTAGTGCTTGTGTTCAGAGGTTGATTGGAATGACCAAAAGTTAATTTTCCACCTATAGTAAGAAGAAATATTAGGGTTAGTATTGTAGATAGAGAGAGCGATCGCCAGATAATTTGTCAAGACTTGTTTATTAAAATCATCAGGTTTAAAACCAACTGGAATTGTTAGGCTAGAGCTTCCCCTGCTCCCCTGCTTTTAACAAAATGTAGGGGTTTAAATCCCCGTTACAACACGTAATTGCGAATTGCGAATTGCGAATTGCGAATTGGTTTAACATCACCTGTCACCTGACACATCATGTCACAATTGTGGACTTACCTTTTTAACTCAGGGACATTTATCCCTCATGGACACTGCTACTTATGGAAAACAGAATTAGTTTGGCTACATATCATATCTGATGGGCTAATTGCCTTAGCTTATTATTCCATTCCAGCCACACTTTTTTATTTTGTTCGTAAACGGCAGGATTTGCCTTTTCATTGGATATTTCTATTATTTAGTGGATTTATCGTAGCTTGTGGTACAACTCATCTTTTAGAGATTTGGACACTTTGGCATCCTACCTATTGGCTATCAGGATTTGTCAAAGCCGTCACTGCTACAATATCTTTAATTACAGCCATTGAATTAGTTCCTTTAGTCCCAAAAGCTTTAGCACTTCCAAGCCCTGCTCAACTAGAACAAGCAAATCAACAACTACAAATACAAATCACTGAAAAACTACGAGTAGAGGCAGAACTACGAAAATATCAAAATCATTTAGAAGAATTAGTTGCTTTGCGTACTCATGAAATTACTAAAACCAACGAAAAATTACAACAGGAAATTGCTGAACGTCAGCGCATTTTAGAAGTTCTCAGACAAAGTGAAGAACGCTATCGTTACTTGACGGAAGCAATTCCCCAACTGGTTTGGACTAGTGATGCTCAGGGTGAGACTGATTATTTTAATCAAAATTGGTGTAAATATACTGGATTAACATTAGAGGAATCAATAGGTTCTGGATGGGTAGCAGCTTTACATCCAGATGATGTGCATAGAGCCTATGAAGTTTGGTTAAATGCTGTTAAAATTGGCGATGTTTACGAAAACGAATATCGATTTAAACGGGCAAGTGATAATTCTTATCGTTGGCAGTTAGCAAGAGCTTTACCACTCAAAGATCCACAAGGTCATGTTGTCAAATGGTTCGGTACTTGTACAGATATTCACGAGCAAAAAGAAATTCTTGAAGAACGCGCGAAATTACTGGAGTTGGAACAAGCGGCACGGGCTGAAGCTGAAAAAGCTAATCGCATGAAAGATGAATTTCTGGCTGTACTTTCCCATGAACTACGCACTCCTTTAAATGCCATTTTAGGCTGGTCTAAATTATTACAAAGTCGTAGTTTAAATGAGACAAGAACAACACAAGCTTTAGCCACAATTGAACGTAATGCGACATTACAAGTGCAACTGATTGAAGACTTGCTAGATGTTTCTAGAATTTTACAAGGTAAATTAGTCCTGAATGTTACTACAGTCAACTTAGAAACTGTAGTTTTGGCAGCACTAGAAACTATGCGACTAGCAGCAGAAACTAAGCTAATTGAGATCAGAACCATCTTTACACCAAACTTGCAGCCAGTCATGGGTGATGCGGCTCGTTTGCAGCAAGTAGTTTGGAATCTCCTTTCCAATGCCGTCAAATTTACACCCAAGGGAGGAAAGGTAAAGCTGTACTTAGGCCAAGTTGATGATTATGCAGAGATTGTTTTAACGGATACGGGTAAAGGAATTAGTCCAGATTTTTTACCCTACGTCTTTGACTACTTCCGTCAAGCTGATAGCAGTTCTACACGTAAATTTGGCGGCTTGGGATTAGGACTAGCAATTGTCCGCAAAATTGTAGAAATTCACGGTGGAACAGTCAAAGCCGAAAGTATAGGAGAAGAACAAGGAGCAAAATTTACCGTGCGATTACCCTTACTTCCAGAGAATAATTTAGATGTGAGGGATGAAAACAATCACCTATTATCATTCAATCCTAAACCCTTATCCCTAACTGGTGTGAAGGTGTTAATCGTTGATGATGATCATGATTCACGAGATTTTTTGGCTTTTGTCTTACAGGAAGAAGGTGCTGATGTCACTGTGGTAGCTTCGGCATCAGAAGCCTTAGAGACATTAGCGACATCTGGGCAGGATGTATTAGTTAGTGATATCAGTATGCCAGAGATGGACGGTTATATGTTGATGCGACAACTAAGAAATTCCACAGAGGCAAATAGAGAAATTCCCGCGATCGCTTTAACCGCTTTTGCTAGACAATACGATCAACAGCAAGCACTCGCCGCCGGCTATCACATCCACTTAGCCAAACCTTTGAATGCTCAAGACTTGGTGGCTGCTGTGTGTCGGTTGGTTGTTAGTTAGGTGACAGGGGACAGGTGACTGGGGACTGGGGACTGGGGACTGGGGGAGAAAAACTCTTAAATTTTGAATTTTGAATTTTGAATTTTGAATTTTTATTTACATAACTCGTTCACTACCCGATCTAATCCTACAGAATGGGCGGCTTTGAATAATATCCGATCGCCTGCTTGCATAAATGTCTTTAATCTTTCTACTAAATCACCGTGGTTGGTAAAGTATTCTGAGGGGATACCATCGGCACTCTTGGCTATGGTTTCGGCATCTTTTCCGTCAACTAACACTAACAAAGCATCTAATTTTAAGTCTCGTACTGTTTCCCCGACTCGCTGGTGTAGTTGCGGCGATCGCTCTCCTAATTCTTTCATTGCTCCCAAAACGGCAATTCTCCGCTTTCCTGGGGTATCTACTAATAATTGTAATGCTGCTAGCATAGCTTCTGGTGCAGCATTATAAGTCTCATCTAAGATTAACACATCGTTGGGTAAATGAAAACGCTGCGATCGCCCTGTGGGCATATTCACAATTACACCATCTTTGAAGCTTGACCAATCAATGCCTAACACCTGAGCTACAGCTAAGGCGGCTAGGAAATTTGTAGCGTTGTGACGACCAGGCAAAGGTAAGGGTAACTGGATTCCTGCTACTTCTATAGTGTCGTTATCGATGAGTACGCCTTGAATATCTCCCCCAGACAAACCATAAGTCAAGACTTTACCCTGCCAAACTTGCGCCGCCGTGGCTAATAATAGGGGATTGTCGTGGTTCAGAATAGCAATACTATCCTGGGGCATTTCCGCTAATAACTCACATTTTGCCTGTGCGATCGCTGTTTCTGAACCCAGTAACTCAATATGTGCTGTGCCGACATTGGTAATTACCCCAATTGTCGGACGGGCTATATTTGTCAGTTCGGCAATTTGCCCCCTTCCCCGCATTGCCATCTCTACTACAGCATAGTCGTGGGTTGAGTCGAGTTCTAACAAAGTTTTGGGTACACCAATTTCATTATTGAAATTACCAAAAGTTTTATGAACCTTACCCTGTGTCGCCAAAACTGCGGCTATTAGTTCCTTGGTAGTGGTTTTACCTACAGAACCTGTTACCCCAATCACAGGTATATGAAAGCGATCGCGCCACCATCGCCCAATTTTTTGATAAGCTTCTAGGGTATTGTTAACTTGTAATACAGGCAATCCCGGAGTTTCGTAGTCAAAATCAACGATAGCAGCAATTGCACCTTGAGCGATCGCAGTCGATACAAATTCATGCCCATCAAACTTTTCCCCTCGTAAAGCTACAAAAACTTCACCTGGTTTGATGATGCGGCTATCTGTTTGTATACCACTGCTGACTTGTGCTAAATCCGCCGCACTTAAATTTATCGGTTGCGCTAAAAGAACTTCAACTAATTGGGTGATGGTAGCAGACATAAAAATTCAAAATACTTGGCCAGTAGCCTTAGAGATGATTTATAAAGTAAAGCTTAAATTGTAGGGTGCGTTAAAGCAACGCGTAACGCACCGTCTGATTATGGTGCGTTACGGCAATTTATACTTATATGTAGTGGACTGACAAGCCTAAAATGGTGGGTTAGGCGTAGGTTGGGTTGAGGAACGAAACCGAACAGAATCGTGAAAGTGTTGGGTTTCACTCCGTTCTACCCAACCTACCTTTAATGCACTATTTTAGCCTTGCCGCGCCAGTAGGGTGTGTTAGGCGTAAGCAGTAACGCACCAAAGGCCTTGGTGCTGTCTTTAAGTAATAAGTAATAATTAATGGGTATTACTCATTACTCATTACTCATTACTCATTACTTATTACTTACTACTCATTACCCATTTAATCTTCCCATGCCCAATGCTCAATTCATCACTGATTTTTCATTGACATAGTTTGTAAAATTTGTGTTGCTATATCGCGGGAAATACCTAAAGCTTGATAAAAATCGTTTAAAAAGTTTTTTTCTTCATCGGTGATTGAATCTTCACCCAAGACTAAATCAGCAGACACAGCAAAAGCAACTTCTCTTAATTCCAAAGGTAGAGATGCTTTAGCTAAATTAAATAAGGCATTGAAGCCATCCCGCCAGAGAATATCCAGGTTTTTGTGTAATAGCTTCTGGATAGCATCCTGGGAATAATTTCTCAATAATTTTGTCCGTGACAGCGCACAGGAGATGCAACGCTGTTGTTCATCAGTTAAATAATTATCTGACACGGTGGCTAGTAACGCGATCGCCACAAAAGCTTCTGGTAGACTAAGTTTTTCTGGAGTGTAAATTTCCCTGTCCACAACGGTATCTAGTAGATTCATCATAATTGCTCCTGGATGGGGTCTCAATAGCGTACAGTTACCTTGACAGTTTTTAAACTTTCTAGCAACCTGCAACGCTGTGAGACTTTCATGATTTAGTGTTCCCAGGATTTTTTGACAGTGAACACCTTTACTCAATCTGGTTTAGCTCAGATGTACTGCGTCTAAATACCGATTAACTTAGCGTTGTCCTGTTTTTTCAATGGTTTCAATAACTGCTAACCCAATCCCTGATCCTGCAATTAACAGTATCGCTGATAGCAAATAGGCGTTGGTTAACATCCGAAGGGCTTCATCAAAGAAAATATAGGTGGTCATAGCTTCACCTTTTGAACTATGTGCTGCTAGTGATGTTTATTTCTCCACCTGCGGAATTGGAAATTCCGTGAGGAAACTGCTAGCACTTGCATCTTAACAAAACTTTAGCTCTTGAATGCAATCAATAAGATTTTTTCTTTCTGAAGATTCGATGAAATTACCCTATATTTGGTTGCATATAATACTGAAAAAGTTGAAAAATCCAAATTATCGTGCTGAAACTATAACTGGCTTCCGTTTGGCAATGTTATCTATAGTACGAATCTAACTTTTTCTGTCAGATATATATTAAAAATAATTTAACTTGATTTAATTGCTATTTTTCACAAAAAAATTCTGAATTGATTCTCAATACCATTCAGAAAATTTACTGAAATTTAAAAGCTATATAAATATAATTTTACCTTGTAAAAATAAATAAAAAAATTCCTAATTTTTTTATGGGAATATCCAGACTAAACCAAGCAACATTCAATAGTGGCGATGACTGATTGAGTCAGGGCATCAAATTCATAACCACCTTCCAAGCCAAAGAGAATTTTACGGGTTATAGCCAAACAATAATTTGTAAATACAGCATAATCATTAGGTTGTAAATTGATATTAGCTAAAGGATCATCAGCATTAGCATCATAGCCAGCACTGACAATTAGCAAATCTGGCTGAAATTCAGTCAAAAACGGTACTATCTTTTTCTCCCAAAGTGGTTGATATACAGCTATATCGCTACCCGGAGGTACAGGGAGATTCAACACATTATTATGAAAACCGCGTTCTGTAGCTCTGCCAGTACCGGGATAACAAGGATACTGATGTAAAGAACAGTAAGCAATGTGGGGATTGATTTCCACGATCGCCTGTGTACCGTTGCCATGATGTACATCCCAATCTACAATAGCTACACGGTTAATTCCTGGTTGTTCTAAAGCATAAAAAGCTGCGATCGCGGCATTAGAAAATAAACAAAAACCCATCCCTGCATCACTTTCAGCATGATGTCCCGGTGGGCGAGACAACACAAAAGCAGGATTCGCTGCACTTAAAACTGTATCTATGCCATCCAACCAAGCACTTACCGCCAACAACGCCACATCATAACTACGGGGAGAAACAGGAGTATCACCATCTAAATAACCGCCGCCACTAGCCGCTATTTCCTGGACTTTCTTGATATAAGCTGGACTATGCGCCTTAAGTAAAAACGGCATTACCGATGTATTTTCTGATGCGGGAGTAGGCAACTTCCAGGCAAGTTTGTGTGCAAATGCGGCTTGCTTTAAACCATTGACAATCGCCGTCAACCGTTCTGGATTTTCTGGATGATATCTTCCAGTTTTGTGATCTAGAAACTCATCCGAGTAAATGACTGGCAACATAGGGATAACATCGGCAGCAGGATACTGAATGCCATTCTACCCTAGGGGTGTAGAGGTTGAGGACTGTAGGGGAAAATCACGAAATTATTACAAAATTTATTTGTCAAGTACACCAGAAAAGTTACACTATTCAGATAAAAACCTTACCTGCCGAAGCCATGAGCCTCTGCATAAACCCCCAATGTACCAATCCACAAAATCCTGACAATATACTCTTTTGTCAAGCTTGTGGCTCGGAGTTGCTTCTCGAAGGATGTTATCGAGTAGTGAATATTCTAGGCGGTGGCGGCTTTGGTAAAACCTTTGCAGTCAATGATACACGCACTCAAACATCTAAAGTCCTCAAGATTTTAACCAATAATCATCCGAAAGCGATCGAG
>JBODRP010000118.1:0-15050 GCA_050633005.1 Trichormus sp.
CTAAGTAGAATGAGGTAAATAATTAAAGGTTTGTAGTGAGAACTTTAGTTCTCAAATAAGGACTAAAGTCCTTACTACAAACTCAATCTTAGTATTTTTACATTACTTAACACAGTTTGCTTTTTTTAACTCGTTCTACTTAACTACTAGTTGCCTAACAAATCCGCTAGCATTCTATCAGGGGTAAGCCACAAGATCAAAAAATCATGACTGATATCACTAAGACTCACAAAAAAGGCAAGTCTTTACCGCCAAAGCTGATCATTGGCATGGGAAAATTTGTTTGGACAACCCTTTGGCAGATCATGATGTCAAAACTTGCCCCCCGAAATCAATCAGGTGAGTATATTCGTCCCCCTAGCGAATTTAGGCATTTTATTCAATCTGGCGAAAATAGCCTCTATCCACCAGCAAGCGGACGTTATACCTTGTATGTAGGCATGGGTTGCCCTTGGGCGCATCGCACCCTAGTAATTCGCGCCTTAAAGGGACTAGAATCAACTATATCAGTATCTGTAGTTTCTCCCTCTGCGGTTTCCGGTGGTTGGGTATTCGACACCCCAGAGGAAAATTGTTCTACCCTTGCTGAATTATATGCCCTAGCTCAACCCGGTTACAATGGACGCTCCACAGTGCCGGTATTATGGGACAAGCAAACTCAAACCATTGTGAATAATGAGAGTGCAGATATTATTGTCATGCTCAACTCTGAATTTAATCAGTTTGCGGTAAATCCTACCCTCAACCTTTACCCAGAGGAGTTAAAACAGAAAATTGACTCTTGGAATGAGAAAATTTACACCTATGTCAACAATGGAGTCTATCGTTGTGGTTTTGCTCAAACCCAAGCCGCTTATAACCAAGCTTGCGAGCAGCTATTTATCACTCTTGATGAAATTGAAGCGGTATTAGCTCATAGTAAATATCTTTGCGGTGAGCAGGTAACATTAGCGGATGTGCGACTATTCACCACTTTATTCCGGTTTGATATTGTTTATTACGGTTTGTTTAAATGTAACCTTCGTCGTATCCAAGATTATGAGTATTTGAGTGTATATTTACGTAATTTATATCAACTCCAAGGTGTCGCTGATACTTGCGATTTAGAAAGTGTCAAACGAGATTACTATGGAAATCTTTTCCCCCTTAATCCTGGTGGCATTATTCCTTCTGGCCCTGATATATCATACTTAAATTAAGTCGTGAAAAATATACATAGATAGTTTGTAATGTCTAAAGAATTTACCATCGGTAGTAAAGTCCGAGTTGTTACCTTGCCGCCGTATCTCAAAACAGCCGATCCCATGCCTATGTTACGCCCTGCTGATATCATTCAAGTAGGAGAAGAAGGTATAGTTATTGACCGTCGCCCCGGTGGATATTGGGGTATTCGGTTTGCTAAGGGAGCTTTTCTTTTAGATAGTCAATATCTCGAAAGTACAGAGCCGTTAGCAATTGATGATGGTAATACTGAGTGAGGGGCAGGGGGCTAATTAATTCAAAATTCAAAATTCAAAATTCAAAATTACAGAACTTTGGCGAGGGGGACAAGGGGGACAAGGGGGACAAGGGGGACAAGGGAGAATTTTTTCTTAATTCCCTAGTTCCTCATCCCTAATTCCCAGTACCCATTTTTTAGATAAGAATTGTAAACTTATGTAAAGTTGTCAATCTTGTCTAGATCATGATTTCTCGTCGCCATTTTTTGAACATCTTATTAGTTAGTTGTTTTGCGGTGATTAGTTGGTTAAATTTTGCCCCTGTTGCTCATGCACTTGGCGGTACACTCCCAGCAATTAATCAACCTGCACCAGACTTTACCCTGCCGACAAATACAGGTGATGGTGAACTTGCTCTGTCTGATTTGCGTGGTAAGTGGGTAGTGCTTTACTTTTATCCCAAAGACTTTACTGCTGGTTGCACTATTGAAGCTCGTCGGTTTCAGCAAGATTTACCAAAATATTTAGAGAAAAATGTGGAGATAGTTGGTGTCAGTGCTGATGATATTGATTCCCATGCTGAGTTTTGTGATTCTGAGGGGCTAAAATTTCCTCTTTTAGCTGATACTACTGGTGCTGTTAGTAAAGCTTACGGTTCTTGGCTGGGATTTTTATCTATGCGTCATAGTTTTATTATCGACCCCCAAGGCATCCTGCGGGAAACTTTTGTTAAAGTTAACCCTACTATCCACAGTACAGAGGTTTTGGCAAGGTTGGAGCAGTTACAATCTCAAGTTTCTTGAATGACAAGTTTTGAAGTAAGTAAGGTACAGTCGAGTAGTGGCGTGTCTAGACTAAAGTAGTGCATTAGACAAAAGTAGAAAACATTGATTTATCTCAATTTAATCCAAAACCTATTGCAAAATTTTAGCCTTGCCACGCTAGTAGGGTGTGTTAGGCGTAAGCCGTAACGCACCATATAATCTTGGTGCGTTACGGCAAGTTGAATATATGCGTGATATTTTGAATCTTATCGCTGCCGTCACACACCCTACTTGAAGGGATTGTTTCACACTTTAAGATTTAATATTATTTATGTCACAATTGAGGAAAAGATTATATATCCCAATTCCCAGCAAGCTATAACTTGTTTCATAGTTTGTCAAATGTTGTCTAACTGCTATCGTGATATCCGGTTGTTTAGATTTGATGAAAAAACTGGAGATGTATATATTTTGGCAGGTGAGGACATACAAATTATCGTACCCTCTCATGAACCTTGGAGGTTTGTAGATGAAACCGAACTTTGAACAGATGAGTGTACCTGAGTTAAGAAAATATGTCTTAGCACACCGTGATGATATGGAAGCTGTGCGTGCGCTGTTTCATCATCCTAGTCTAAAATGGAAAACTATGCCTCCACTGGCTACAGCAGATGGAACACGAGTAGAGGAAAATATTCGCATAGCTGACGAAGTGATTAAACAGAGAATTGATGCGGGAAATAGTGACGATAATTGACACTCTCCCGGTTATCGAAAATTCGCTATCGCTCATTTCGATGAAAAACCGGGAGATTCTTGGTTCGACGAGTCCACTTAACTTAGACTCCTTGCGGTATCTAAGCCAGAGGTGGTTCTCTCCCCAAGCGTTAACTCAATATGCAAAACAGCTAACTCAGGACTCATCACTGGAATCGCCAGATTTTGGACGAAAGTTACCTCCTTTAGATTCTCTTATTGCTGCTACAACAAAATATTACAACTATACTTTGGTTACTCGTAATGAAAAAGATTTGGATGGGATAGAGATTGTGCTTTTTAATCCTTTTGCAGAAACATGAGATTACAGGATGTTTGAAAAGTATCATTCCTAACACCAAAATCTTAAAAACCTAACCCCCCTAGCCCCCCTTCCCTACAAGGGAATGGGGGTTTCAAAGCCTCTCGACCTTTCGGGGAGAGGTTTAGAGAGGGGTTTCTAGTATACTTTTCGACTTTTCAAACACCCTCTTAAACCATTGCCAATTGCTATAGGAATCATAATTATATTGGCAATAAAGCTTGCCATTTATATCTGTTTGGTGCGTGACGGCAAGTTGAATATATGGGTGATGTTTTTGAGTCTTATCGCTGCCGTCACACACCCTACGTCTACATCACTACGTCTATATCACTGATATCGTCATTTATATCTGTTTGGTGCGTGACGGCAAGTTGAATATATGGGTGATGTTTTTGAATCTTATCGCTGCCGTCACACACCCTACGTCACTGAAAAAGTAAAGATTTATATTGCTTTTGCGAGATTAGCTTGGAATTTTTCAGATTAATTGGTAAATTTAACAGCAAGATAAACGCAGAACCTTGAAAATTTAATCCGAAAGTTTACTATTATTTCTGTAAAGTTTTGTTGCGGAAATGGCATTTGTGGGGGTAGGGCGATCGCTCAAACTCTGATTATTTCGTACACCCCCGCAAATCGCTTGCTGTGCAAGGGTTTGAGTGGGGTAGACAGGTAGGTTATTATCAATAATTTCAGCTTATTGACAGGTAATTTACACCCCCCGCAAAAATGACCCTTTCAAACTCAGTCACAGTAAGGTTTCTATAAAGGCAGGGTTTTCTACTTATTCCCCTTCACGGGGACGGAAACCTTTGAAACTTATAAGTTGTTACAATTCCACCAGGTTTTCCACTTATTCCCCTTCACGGGGACGGAAACAGGCTTCAACACGGGATAGTATACGAGCATCACAATTGTTTTCCACTTATTCCCCTTCACGGGGACGGAAACCAGCCAAGAACTGTGACCGTGGAATTTCCTTTAAATGTTTTCCACTTATTCCCCTTCACGGGGACGGAAACAACTTGAGTCATGGCTGAGAAAAAGGATAAAGAAACCTGTTTTCCACTTATTCCCCTTCACGGGGACGGAAACCTTATAAACAACAAGTGGTATAATTACCCTAACTCGATGTTTTCCACTTATTCCCCTTCACGGGGACGGAAACTTATCATTGCTTGAAGCCACTGGTGTCACAAAAAATGTTTTCCATTTATTCCCCTTCACGGGGACGGAAACAGTTCGTCAATTAAACCACGAACTTCTTGCGCTAATTGTTTTCCATTTATTCCCCTTCGCGGGGACGGAAACTTACTGTATCACCTAAGAAAAAGTTCATGCAGAGCCTTTGATTTTTCTGCTGTAGGGGAAACTAAAGTGAGAAACAATGGTCTTAAGGTGTGATAAAAACATCTCTAAAGATGTGCATCTGAGATTCTGTTAGATATGAAAAAAACACTGGCTTTATTTTCCTTGGGTTTGGGAATTACACTTTTCAACCCGTTACCAATAGCTGTGAGTCAGGTAACACCCCAACCAGCAGCACCACCATCTCAGGTAACGCCAGCGTTAAAACTGGTGGATATTGGTACAAACTGTAAACCTGCGCGTACTTGTTTGGGTTGGGATGAGCAATTATTTTTTGGTCATGGTGCTTTAAAACGCGATCGCCAATCTCTATTAAAATCAATTGACAATAGTTTGAGTTATTTGAATACACCAAAAGCGATCGCTGCTTATAATAATTACCCTATCAAAGAAATTACCCTCGACCGAGTACGCCGCAGTTTAAGACGCTTTCGCCAGTTGGTAGCTACAGCTAAATCACCTGCACAATTGCAAGCATCTGTCAAGCGTGAGTTTGCATTTTATAAGTCAGTGGGTGATGATAATCAAGGTAGAGTCAAGTTTACTGCTTACTACGCACCGATTTATCAAGCCAGTCGCACCCGCACTGCACAATATAAATATCCCATTTATCGCCTACCCGCAGACTTTGAGCAATGGCCTAAACCCCATCCTACAAGGATTGAATTAGAAGGGGTAAACGGGTTATTGGGGAAGAAAAGCCGATTAAACGGTTTAGAAATGTTTTGGTTACGCGATCGCTTTCAAGCATACATGATTCATATCCAAGGTTCAGCCAAACTTAACTTGACTGATGGAACTCAAACTAGTGTCGGCTTTGTGCGCGGAACGGATTATCCTTGGACGAGTGTTGGGAGGTTGCTATTTCAAGATGGCAAACTCTCGAAAGAAGAATTAAATATGCCAGGAATTATCCGTTATTTCCAGAAAAACCCCAAATCAATGGATAATTATTTACCACGCTGGGAACGGTTTATTTTTTTCAAAGAAACCAAAGGCGAACCAGCTACAGGTAGTATTAGCGTGCCGCTAGTACCAGAGCGTTCCATTGCGACAGATAAATCTATTATGCCTCCTGGAGCGTTAGCAGTAATTAATGCTACGTTTCCCTATCCAGAACGCGGTAGAAAATTAGTCAATCGTAGAGTCAGCCGTTTTGTCTTAGATCAAGATACAGGTAGTGCTATCAAAGGCCCTGGCAGAGTTGATTATTTCTTGGGTTATGGTGACTTAGCAGGCGATCGCGCTGGTATTACGGTTACTAATGGTTCTATTTACTACCTCCTATTAAAATAAATTCAAATTGGTAATTGTCACCTTAGTAATAAGTAATAAGTAATAAGTAATAAGTAAATTTATTACTCATTATTCATTACTCATTACTGTTTTCAATCAGTTGCTGTAGCTCATCAACATCGAATATGCTGTAATTAAGTTAGCGTAGCGGGGGGGGAGCATCGTTACGTAGCTTGCTTCCGCGTAGCGGTATTACGAATTACGAATTTGCCCCATATGCTGACTATCAAGACCTTGCTTAATCCATTTCAGACATTCATATTCTGATTTAAATAGTCTTGGTGCTGCAATGTTGTTTAACAACTCTGGTGGGTAATGATCGTAAAAATATCTGTCATTTTCATGGAAGAGAATAATTAAATTTTTACGATAAACGTACCGAGATTGAAAAATATCTCGTTGACTAATAAAATCTCCATTTTGATCTATATGTTCTTTGGCAATCTGCACAATATTGCTACTGCTATTGCCGTAGATTTTTGCAGGATTATCTGTTTTATGAAACTGGCTTTTACGTCCCACTTCTGACAAAAGTTTATACGAATAAATTTCGTACTGGTCTGCTTTGCCAAAGACAAATGGAATGATGAGATATCCTTTATATGAAACCGAATTTTCATAAAGAAGACGACTCATCTGAACCTCCTTTGATATAACAGCTTCAACAGCGATTAGCTCAACAATCTGCATCATCAAGTTGCAGGGTTGTTAAACAACTGTTTAGTAAATTTGACAAGAGGGGTGTCACCCCCTTTTTTGATGATGATAGTGAATAAGTTGAAATCAAAAAAAGATGACAATCACCATTATCTCTTTTTTTTAAATTAGTCTTGATGAGATATATTGCAAAAGTCAAAAAACCATGAATTTAAATATGGCGATATATATAGTAGTTGATAGTTGAAGCTTGAAAGAATTGCAAGTTTTTATAGGATTGCTAGTTGATTTTTGAACAGATATGCAGAAGAGGCAAATTGCAGTGTGGATTTTCCTCCGGTAATATTGCCGTTGTGTTATACCGTTTCTTGATGTAGCGTGCCTGGCGTAACCATAGATACAATTTATTCTGTACTGTAGAGACGTTGCATACAACTTCTCTACATCATTTATTTGGGGCAACTTCATACAGAATTGGTATTAGTAGCGAGAGTACAGCACCTACCACCAAGGCACTTGGTGCGTTACGGCTTATGCCTAACACACCCTACTGAACTGACAGAGTATAAAATAGTTCAAATTTAATTGCGAGATTTTAACTTAGACAAAGCAAGCCTTTGTCAAAAGACTACAATTTTGGTGGTAGCTGCCCAGAAAAATATGTGTAAAACTAAGAAGCTACCTCAAGCTATTTTAAAACGGGAGGTCAGGGAATGGCGATCGCCACTATCAATCCCGCCACTGGGGAGACGCTCAAAACCTTTGAGGCACTCAATGATACAGAAATTGCTGCTAAATTAGATTTGGCACAACAGACTTTTGAAAATTACCGCCATACGAGTTTTAAAGAGCGATCGCAGTGGTTAAATACAGCTGCGTCAATTTTAGAGCAACATCAGGCCGATTTTGCCAAATTAATGACTATTGAAATGGGCAAGCCTTACAAAGCTGCGATCGCAGAAGTGGAAAAATGCGCTGCTGTGTGCCGTTACTACGCTGAAAACGCTGCCGATTTCTTAGCTGATGTGTCGGTAAAAACTGATGCTAGCCATAGTTTTGTCCGTTATCAACCGTTGGGAATTATTCTCGCTGTGATGCCGTGGAATTTCCCCTTTTGGCAGGTGTTTAGATTTGCTGCACCGGCACTAATGGCGGGGAATGTCGGCTTACTCAAACACGCGTCTAATGTCCCCCAATGTGCTTTAGCAATTGAAGATATTATGCACCGTGCTGGTTTTCCTGAAGGTGCATTTCAGACTTTATTAATCGGTGCGGCGCAAGTTGCCGATTTAATGGCAGATGACAGAGTCAAAGCTGCTACCTTAACCGGTAGCGAACCAGCCGGCGCATCTCTGGCGGCGGCGGCTGGAAAACAACTTAAAAAAACAGTTTTGGAATTAGGGGGAAGTGATCCATTTATTGTTTTAGAAAGTGCTGATTTAGCAGCAGCATCAGCAACAGCAACCACCGCCAGAATGTTAAATACTGGACAATCTTGTATTGCTGCCAAACGCTTTATTGTTGCAGAAGCGATCGCTGATCAATTTGAGAAATTACTATTAGAAAAATTCACAGCTTTGAAAGTTGGTGATCCCATGCTTCCCGACACCGATTTAGGCCCTTTAGCCACACCAGGGATTCTGCAAGATTTAGATCAACAAGTACAAGTTGCTGTTAAAAGTGGGGGAAAAGTTCTAACAGGTGGACATCCTTTAGATATGCCTGGCAACTTTTATCCACCAACAATTATCATAGATATCCCTGCTGACTCACAAATTGCCCAAGAAGAATTTTTTGGGCCAGTCGCTTTATTATTCCGCGTGCCAAATATAGATACTGCGATTACACTAGCAAATGCTACACCCTTTGGCTTAGGTGCGAGTGCTTGGACAAATAACGATCAAGAACGCGATCGCTTAATTACAGAAATCGAAGCAGGCGCAGTATTTATTAACGGCTTAGTGAAATCTGATCCCCGGCTACCATTTGGTGGCATTAAACGTTCTGGGTATGGCAGAGAACTCAGCATTCAAGGCATACACGAGTTCGTCAATGTTAAAACTGTTTGGGTTAAATAAATATTGGGCATGGGGCATGGGGCATGGGGCATGGGGCATAGGGTATTAGTTAAACTAACTACCTTGCCATCCCTAACAGTTCTTTAATTTTGAATTTTGAATTGATCTTTCCCCAGTCCCTAATACAAATAATGAGGAATGGAAAATGAACACGGCAGAATTGTTAGTCAAGTGTTTAGAAAACGAAGGTGTCGAATATGTTTTTGGACTCCCTGGAGAAGAGAATTTACACGTATTAGAAGCACTTAAACATTCATCTATTAAATTTATTACTACCCGCCATGAACAGGGAGCAGCTTTCATGGCGGATGTTTACGGACGTTTAACTGGCAAAGCTGGAGTATGTCTTTCTACCCTTGGCCCGGGGGCAACAAATTTAATGACTGGTGTTGCAGATGCTAACTTAGACGGTGCGCCATTAGTAGCAATTACCGGACAGGTGGGAACAGATAGAATGCACATTGAATCCCATCAATATTTAGATTTAGTGGCAATGTTTGCCCCTGTAACTAAGTGGAATAAACAGATAGTTAGACCGAGTATTACACCAGAAGTAGTGCGAAAAGCCTTCAAGCGATCGCAAACCGAAAAACCCGGTGCAGTGCATATAGATTTACCAGAAAATATTGCCGCCATGCCCGTAGAGGGCAAACCATTACATAAAGATAATATCGAAAAAACCTACGCTGCTTTTGCTAGTATTCGCGCCGCCGCCGCCGCCATTTCTCAAGCAGTTAACCCTATAATTTTAGTCGGCAATGGGGCAATTCGCGCTCAAGCTAGCGATGCTGTGACGCAATTTGCTACCCAAATGAATATTCCCGTAGCTAATACTTTCATGGGTAAAGGTGTGATTCCTTATACTCATCCTTTAGCCTTATGGTCAGTAGGATTGCAACAACGAGATTTTATCACCTGTGGTTTTGATAATACAGATTTAGTTATTGCCATTGGTTATGACTTAATTGAATTTTCCCCTAAAAAATGGAATCCCGATGGTAAAATTCCCATCATCCATATTGGCGCAAATTCCGCCGAAATTGATAGCAGTTATATTCCCAAAGTAGAAGTTGTGGGAGATATTTCTGATTCCCTCATGGAGATTTTAAAAGTAGCAGATAGACAAGGTAAACCCAACCCCTACGCTATTAGTTTACGTCCAAACATTCGGTCTGATTATGAACAATATGCCAATGATGAAGGCTATCCCATCAAACCCCAAAAATTAATTTATGACTTGCGCCAAGTCATGGGGCCGGATGATATTGTGATTTCCGACGTAGGCGCACATAAAATGTGGATTGCCCGCCATTATCATTGTCATAGCCCCAATACTTGTTTAATTTCCAATGGCTTCGCTGCAATGGGAATTGCCATTCCCGGTGCTTTAGCCGCCAAACTTGTCTATCCTAACCGCAAAGTTGTCGCTGCTACCGGCGACGGTGGTTTTATGATGAATTGCCAAGAATTAGAAACAGCACTGCGTGTAGGTACACCCTTTGTCACCTTAATTTTTAATGATGGTGGTTACGGTTTAATTGAGTGGAAACAAGAGAATCAATTTGGCAAAGGACAATCATCTTTCGTCCATTTTGGCAATCCCGATTTTGTTAAATTAGCTGAAAGTATGGGCTTAAAAGGCTATCGAGTTGAATCTACTTTAGATTTAATTCCTATCCTCAAAGAAGCCTTAGAACAAGATGTGCCTGCTGTCATTGATTGCCCTGTAGACTACAGAGAAAACCGCCGCTTTACTCAAAAAGCCGGTGAATTAAGTTGCGAGTTGTAAATAGTTAAATGTTCGTAGTAATGACTTTAGTCCTTTCTTGAGAACTACAGCAGATTCAATGTTTATGAAGTACAGCAAATGATTAAAAAAGTAATGAGTAATGAGTAAGAAATTTACTTACTACTTATTACTTATTACTTATTACTTATCACTTATGACTTATTACTCATAGTGATTATGGTGCGTTACGGCAATTTATACTGTCGCTCATACTCAAATCCTCACACTGCCGTAACACAACGGCAATAAAGCGGGAGGAAAATCCACACCGCTTTTTGCCTCCCCTACTTAATATTTACTTTATAAATAGACTCTAAGTAATGAATAATGAGTAATGAGTCGGAAATTTACTTATTACTCATTACTTATTACTCATTACTTATTACTTATTACTCATGGTATAGTTCACTTACTTCAAAAGTGCTGTCAATTCTTTACTATCAACTAAATTAATATCAATTCCCTCCCTTCACTCAATTTCCTCACAACGAATTAACAGCTTTTCCATCTGTGCCGCTAGAGAAATCAAATCTTTCCAAGAAGAACCACTAGCTAAATTTTGAGCGTGAGCTAATCTATTGCGTAACTGTTCAGCCGCCTTTAAAAATCGTTCCCCTGCCCGTTTTGATTTCAATTCTAATTGTTCTAACAGTTCTGGATGATGTAAAACTAACTCCCGTTTATCACAAAATTGCAAATAGTCTAACAAATCCGTTGCTTCATTTCTCTCTTGACTTTCTCGCCATAGTCTTTGAGCTATTTCTACACGCTCAGGTTTGAGAAATTTTTGCCAAGTATCTTGAGGATAGTAAAGACGAACTAACCTCAATAAATTCATTTCTAATAAAGTAAATAAACCAAATAATAACATTCGCACTGGGGCTTTTTGCAAATCACCACAGGTAATAATGCCACTCACTTGATTACAGTCAAGCACAAATAATCTAGGAGTATGTTGCAAAATCGGTAATAACTTCATCAATGGTGTAGAAATAGCAATGAGTTCTTTAGGATGAAAAATTCTTTGATAATCACCACATTGGCCAGATTTAGTTGATATTAAATTAGAGCGTTCAATGTAACCTGTAATAACATTACCCGTCTCAATTCCCACAACATCAAAATCTTGCGCCTGCATCCATTGCAAAACTTCCATCACATCTGAATCTGCCGGCACAGCTTTTAAAGATTCTGCTACATATTCAATAGTGATATTATTTTCAAATAAACTCCGCAAATCTTGAGAACGGGACTTTAAGTGTTTCATCTTGGGTAATTCGTAATTCGTAATTCGTAATTCGTAATTCGTAATTAATATTAATTATTATTGGGCATAAAAAATATAATCTACCTTGTCTACCCATTCCCCATTCCCCATGCCCCAAACACATCAAACGCCCAGACTAACAAAAGTCTGAGCGTTTGAAAATTAGGTTGCAGTTAAACTTCTGCTAAGTTTTTAGATTACATTATGCAGGCATCATTTGCATGGATCTGCAAGCTTCTGCACATTTGCGGCAAGCCATTGCACAGTCCATCATCATTTTATCATCTTTCATTTGTTCACAGGTCATTGCCATGCGATCGCACATTTCTGCACACAGCATACACGTGCGCCCCATGAACTCAGAACCACCCATCATCATGTTCATGCACATCATGCACATTTCCGCGCAATCGCGCATCATGCCCATCATGCCCATATCCATAAACTTACCGCCTTTGCTCATGCAATAAGTCATGGTTTCCATGCACATTTTCTGACAGTCCATACAAGCTTTCATGCAGGCTTGCATTTCAGCAGTCATGGATTCAGCCATCATCATCATCATAGGAAATACCTCCGATTTTTTGATGCTTGAGAAATTCTGTTTAGGAACTATCCATAACCTTAATCGCAACTTTTTCAGTAGTCAATAGTCTATTTTGTGGAAAAACTTAATCCTCTTAATTCGATATAATTACCGGGATTAATGACATAATCTACACCATCTTATGGTGATTTATCACGAAAATCTTATCTAGCAAGGGTTATAAACTCTAGTTGATAACTATGGTTTTACTTTGTCTGTAACTTGAAGTTAAACCAAGACACAATTCTGCTCATATTGCCCTATTCCTAAGTCATTTATTCTTAACAAATATTTAAAAATTCTAATTTTTTGAATATAATCCTAAGTTTTCAGACACTCTTCCGAAAGACAAATAAACAAGACTATTCATCTATCTTTAGTATTAAATTGAAATATTGATGTCCTACATACTTCCATTGCAAAAATATGATGTATATTGATTCGTCAGTTTTGATTTTATTTTTAACAAAATGTGGGGTTTTAAGTCAACGGCTTCTATCAAGCCGCCAGTGTTATGGCGAGGTTTAAATCTCCGTTACAACACGTAATTACGAATTACGAATTACGAATTACGAATTAGTTTAACCTACCGCCAAATCCCTCTTTGCTTCATGTCTAATTGGAATTTCTATAGTAAATTCTGTTCCTATTCCTGGAGTAGAACAACATTCTAATTTACCTCCGTGTTTCTCTGTAATAATTTGGTAACTGATAGACATACCCATGCCTGTACCTTTACCAATTGGTTTAGTAGTAAAGAAAGGATTGAAGATTTGCTTTTGAATTGCTTCAGGCATTCCCATGCCATTGTCGTTGATGCGAATTGATATAAAATTGTTGTCTAATATTTCCGTATAAATGCTAATTTTTGGTGTGCTAAACAGGCTTATATTTTTGGACATTGACTCTTCTAAAGCGTCAATAGCATTAGCCAGAATATTCATAAATACTTGATTGAGTTGACCAGCATAGCATTCAACTAAAGGTAGATTTCCGTAATTTTTAATAACTTCAATGAGTGGACGTTCTGGTTGTTCTTTAAGACGATGCTGTAAGATCATTAAAGTGCTGTCAATGCTTTCATGGATATCCACTGCTTTAAATTCAGCTTCATCCATACGGGAGAAAGTTCTTAAAGATAGGACTATTTGACGGATGCGTTGTGTACCAACTTTCATGGAGTTCATGATTTTTGGTAAATCATCTTGAATGTATTCCAAATCAAATTCTGACAATAAATCTTGGAAGTCAGGGTTATGAACTGAATTGTATTGTTGATATAATTTAATTATTTCTAATAATTCCTGAGTATGTTCTTCTAAATGGCTAATATTTCCGTGAATAAAGTTTACGGGATTGTTAATTTCATGGGCAATTCCAGCTACTAATTGACCCAAACTAGACATTTTTTCTGCTTGAACCATCTGAGTTTGAGTACGCTTAAGTTCTTGTAAAGTATGTTCTAAATCTTCAGCTTTTTGCCTAAGCTGATCTGCCATTTGTTGGCGTTCACGAAGTGCTGCTTGCTGTTCACTAATATCACGAACAATAGTAGAAAAATACTCGACTTCACCAGTGGGTGATTTATGAGCTAGCACGACTTGAGAAACACTGATTTCTTCTCTGGCTTGGTTGAAAATTACGCTCTCACCTATCCAACTGCCATTTTTAACTGCTGTGGGTAACGCTTCGTTAAGGATGATTTTTGTGACTGCATCAGGATGATTATTAGCTATATTTTGATATTTGATATGTTCTAAATTATTGATACCTAATAATTTTCTCCAAGCTTGATTGTAGTAAAGGGATTGACCCGTGGCATCAGCAATGCCAATAAAATCAGGAGTAGCTTCTAAAATAGCGAGGAGTCTTGCTTGTTCAGCTTGAGCCTGTTTCTGTTCGCTAATATCCCGTAATACCGAAAGTGCATGAGGTTTACCGTTGTAGTTAAACAGTTTCCCAGTAATTTCGATATCGAAGTAAGTACCATCTTTGCGGATGTCCATACCGTCACAGTTAAACTCACTTCCAGTAATAATTGTGGTGACAAATTGATCAAATAATGGTAAACAATCGGGATGAATATAATCTTGGGGGCTTAACTCAAACATCTCTGCTTGACAATAGCCGTGCATTTGACAAAAGGCAGGATTGACAGCAACAATTTTGCCAGTATCCAAATCTATAACACTGATACCATCACTGACAGTTTCAAAAATACTACGATACTGGGCTTCTTGTTGGCGGAGTGCAGCTTCCGCAATTTTGTATTCCGTAATATCTCTGGCTACAGCATACATACAATCATTGTGCGCCACGGCAGTCCATGATAACCAACGATAGGAATTGTCTTTACAAAGATTGCGATTTTCAAACCTAAAAATTTGCTCTCCTTGACTCAATTTTGCCATTGCTGCTAATGTTGGGGCTTGATCCTCTGGATGTATTCCGTCTATTAAAGGCCTTGATAGTAGTTCCTCTTCGGAATAACCGAGAATATTTGTGCTGGCGGGGTTGACTCGCTTTAAATAACCATCAAACCCAAAAACACAGAGTATATCTAAGGATAGATTGAAAAAGCGATCGCGCTCATCTTTTGCTAACTTATCTTGAGTAATGTCTTCATAAAAACCAAAAACACCAATTACCTCACCCTGAGCATTACATAGGGGAGTTTTACTAGTTTTCAGCCAAATTTTAGTTCCGTCTTCTTTTGTTAATAGTT
>JBODRP010000119.1:0-15025 GCA_050633005.1 Trichormus sp.
AGTCATCACTCCTTTACCTTCCACGATGAGATTAATCAAATTTTTCGATTTTATCCAGCAGTTTATCAGTAAATTTTCACAGGTTAACTATCTAAACTTTCTTTCCATCCAAGAATTATCTCAACTGTATTTACGTCCAGAACTCAAGCGTTTAGTAAAGGAAATAGTTAATCAATTAGGAAGGCGGATATTAGTGGGTTTCAGCCAAATCTAGGTATTTTCTCAACGACTTGCAATTAAATCATTTCCATTTCTAAATTATGGCTGTTTAAGAAATCATGGGTAAAATGATCTACAACATTTGTATCAGACAATTCTAGATTGTAAAAATCTATAAACTCATGCTCAAAATATGGCCCGGCGTGCCAAGTTCCCTCACTTAATTTAATAAAACAACTTCCTGGAATGCGGAAAGCAGAAATTTCTGATAATACTGGTTCATTCAATTCATTATGAGGAGGACAAACAGCAATTAACCAATCTTTACCCTCTAAAGAACCTAAACATTGAGTGCATTGCACATGACGAGTAATCTTATGAAACTTTCTGCCTCGTCTGTGCAATCGCATAATATAAAAGCGTGGCGTACCATTTTTTAAATTTAGTTGAGCATCTTCAGCATCAAATGCTTTACCATCACTGCTAGGAAAAATTACTTGTCCATAACGCCGAAAGTTCTCTGGTGTAATCAATTGTGCTGGTAGTTGTTGTATTGTTTTGGATGTATTCATACTATTTTTAGTAAGAGGTAGGAGACAAGGTAGACGAGGGAAAATTTTTTACAAGTTACGCCTGATGTGAATTACAAAAACCGCATATCCCATAAATAGTAGGGGCGGGTTAACAAACATCATTCATGATTAACTTTTGATCTCGGTGAACCCGCCCCTACAAATATCTAGGTATTCGCAAGATTTTAATTGACATTAGACGTAAGTTAGCACTGGCTAAAAATTGGGCTTTTTTAACAGTTAGCATTCATACCATTTCTTGATGAAGATGCACTTTATTCTGTACTGTAGAGACGTTGCATGGAACGTCTCTACATCATTTTTTTGGCGCAACTTCATAGAGAATTGGTATCAGCACTCATTGCCACGCCCATTTCTGGAGAATAATTGACTTAGAAATTAGGGAGGCTAATTTTTCTTCATCACTAGGTTGTGTGTAGCAGCAAGTCCAAGCAATAAGAACTGCTTGTAATACTATCCTATGATTAGGTAGGGGGCAAGGGGGCAGGGAGGAGGGTAAAAGAAGATTTTAGCCTATTTTAAAGAAAAACAGAGAAAATTATTGCAGAATTACATAATAATGGGGGAGAAGAATGAGATTAGTAGAGCGTCATGTTATAAAAAAGCTATTTAGGATATTTGTCTATAAATCTACTAACTGTTGGTGCATAAATCCAAAATCATTAACCTATTGATGAAGTGAAAGGGTTAACACCAATTCGCAATTCGCAATACCCGCTATCGCGGGTTCGCCGTCAGGCGTTCTCGAAGAGTAGCAAGCTACGCAATTAAGGAAATCAGATAGCATCTGGGTTTCAAGGTTTGCATCCGTTGTTGAATTTTGGAGAATTGGTATAACACCCAAAAATACACAAATCAAAGGAAGATATGACAATGAAAGCTCAAACCTTGTTAAGCCTCGCCTGCTCTGTTTCTCTTTTAGGTTCTTTCAGCCTACCAGCTACAGCCCAACTTGTTACCCCCGAATCACCTCAACCCCAGGTACTTAGCTCAGAAACTAGCATTCCCCAAGATACCGCCCTCATCGTTTCATTTCCTGCACCTGTCACCGTTGATGTAGGACAAAAAAAAGATTATCCTCTAACTGTTCCTTTAGCTAGTGCAATTAAAGATGCTCAAGGTAATATCATCGCCCCAGAAAATACTCCTGTCTCCATAGTTCTCAAACCCAGTGATGGCGGTGCTAAAATTATCGCCCAATCGATAGTGATTAATGGCCGTATCGTTGCAATAAAAGCATCTAGCCAAACTATCCCCGGAATAACCATTACCCACAAGCGAGCTAATGACAAAGCTGTAGAAAATGGTTCAATTTGGGGTAGGATTGGTGGTAGTGTTCTGGGATTTTCCAGCAATGGTGATCCTGAGCAGTTTGATAGAGGTGCAATGTTAGGAAGTGCGATCGGTTTGATTTCCGGTTTGCGTTCCCCAGAAAATACCCGTGTCGTGCAAATTCCTCAAAGCAGCGTTTATGTTTTGTCTCTGCAAGCTCCAATTACCTTGTCTGCTCGCTAGAGACGGTAATTTTTGGCAGAATATGAACAAAAATTACACTCTACTCTCTGCATTCTCTGCTCTCTCCTCATCACCAACCGGATGCAAAATTGTTAGATGAAAGTTATGTCTATTTTCAGTTTGCAGATATCGCTCCTGTAGTGGTTGCCATGCTTGCCACCACTGATACCGATTAGCAGCTAATAAGCTAGTAAGTGTAGGTAGCTTGGTGTTAATTTCTGACTTAAATACACCTATCAGCCACTCACCCATAACTACACTATCTTGAATATTTCCCAAGATATCTTGAATATTTTTGACATCTGCAATATATGCCGCGTAAGATTCACCGTATAACTCAGTAAATAATTCCATTTGGTAGCGTAAACGCTTGGCTTGCTTGCGTAAGTCGTGGAGAGTTTCACCTTTAGTAGTCAAGTATTTTTCTATCTTTTCTGTTGACCAATCTGTGTTAACTTTGACTTGGGAATCTACAAGTTCAGTACCTACTAAAAATCCTGGGTGTAGTAAAAATTGACTTAGTTCAGGTAAGAGTAAATCTGGTAATACCTGTTGAATAGATAGAGTCGCTAAAGGTTGATAATTGGGCTTGTCTAACCAAGCTTGTAAACTTTGTTTCAAAGATTGATAGGATTCATGCTTCAATGTCCCTATAGTTTTAGTTACTGCTTCTTCACGCTGTTTAGCTAAAGCATGAAACGCTGTTTGCAAAGATTTCTGCTCTTTGGTAGGTAAGTGCGGTTGATAACTTGTTTCTAAACTTTCTTTTAATACATCTAAGTCGCGGAGATTACCAAGGCGACGAGCAATTTTACCGATGTTTTTGGGGTTAGCTGGTTGAGGCAGGTCTAAAATTATGTCAAACCTACTGATAGCTGTTCGTAAGCGACGCATCCCCACCCGCATTTGGTGTAACGCTTCTGGATCTTCATCTTTCTTAACAGGTTTCTCCCATTTTAGTATTTTAGTAAAGTGTTTTTGAATAGCCTGATAAGCGTAGTTTCCTAGAGTTTTGATTGTAGATTCTGTAGCTAATTTCATAGTTGATAGTAATTACTTAACTTGGTTATTGCATAATAACATTAGTGAATAATTTCATCTGTCTGTTGATATTTATAGGAATCCGATTTGATTTCTGCAAAAAATTCAGTATATGTAGGGGAGGCAAATTGCAGTGTGGATTTTCCTCCTGCAATATTGCCGTTGTCTTAGGCGTAAGCCGTAACGCACCAAAGGACTTGGTACTAGGTGGGTTACTAAGTATCTACGTATCTGTTCAAAAATCAAGTAGGAATCCTATAGATGATACCTGATAAAATTGGTGTAAGTATAATGACAGAATTTAAGAGAGTTTGTTAAATGACTAATTCAATCTTAATTAATCAAGTTTTACTCACATTTCAGGCAAATTTTCAAGAACATAGAAAAGACTTGTCAGCCATTACTTTGACTAACAACAAATATTTATGGTTCGGTTCAGATGAAACTACAACAATTGAGCGTTTATCTTTAATTAATCCAGATAAATTTGCCGAACATCAACAATTTCGCGTATCACAGTTTATGTCTTTACCTGCACCAGAGGATCAAGAAATTGATATTGAAGGTTTAGCTTATGATGATTATTATTTATGGTTTGTTGGTTCACACAGCTATAAACGTAAAAATCCTAAATCTGATAAAACTGATCAAAAAAATATCGCCAGATTAGCCAAGATTGAATCAGAAAATAACCGCTATATGTTAGGAAGAATCCCGTTAGTAGATGGGCAATTATTCCAGTCTTGTCAACATCCACAAAATCCTCAAGTGCAGTTAGGTGCGGCAAAACTAGAGTTAACTAAATACAGTAATATCTTGATGGCAGCTTTAGTTGATGACCCCCATTTAGGTTTTTTTGTGAAAGCAGGTATTCCGGGAAAAGATAATGGGTTTGATATTGAAGGTTTAGCAGTCCAGAAAAATCGGCTTTTTTTAGGTTTGCGTGGTCCTGTGTTACGGGGTTGGGCGATAATTTTAGAAATTGAGTTAGAAACTTCTCGTTCTGGTCTATTAAAATTACGCAAAATTGGTGCTGATAAACAAGAATATAAAAAGCATTTTATTTGGTTGAATGGGTTAGGAATTAGAGATTTATGTTGGAATGGAGAAGACTTGTTAATTTTAGCTGGGCCGACTATGGATTTAGATGGAAGTGTGCAAGTTTATCGGTTAAAAAATGGTGTAAATTTACCAGAAAATGTGCTGCATAGTCCAGAGTTTGTTCAAGAAATTCCGCATGGACAGCGCAATAATCGTGCTGAAGGGATTACCATATTTTCAGATATCTCTGGCTTTGCGTCTCTGCTAGTAGTGTATGATTCTCCAGCCCCAGAGAGGTTAGTAGATGAGAGTAGCGTCATAGCAGACGTATTCAGGCTTGGTTAGGGGCTTCCAACTTGTATCACGTTCTAGGCAAGGGGGCAGGGGGCAGGGGGCAGGGGAAATAATCAAAATGTTAACTGAGTAAATATTGGATAATTTATGTTCTGGAAGTTGGTTAAAGATTGGTGGAGATGGCTTGGACTGGACAACTAGGGATACATTGTTCACAGACAATACAACGCGATCGCGTAAACGTCAGTTTATAAGTTTCTGGATGCAAACTCAAGGCTTCTGTAGGACAAACCCCAGTACACAAACCACAATCAACACACACATCCTGATCAACCATGATTTCCCCTAAAGTAGAGGAAACACTGATATGTCTGGAACGCATCCACTCTATAGCTGCATCTAATTGATCAATATCTCCCGATAATTCTACGACTAGCTTACCAATTTGATTAGGCGCAACTTGAGCGCGGATAATATTAGCCGCCACATTAAAATCCTTAGCCAGCACATAAGTCACCGGCATTTGAATGGCGCGTTTAGGGAAAGTGAGAGTAACTCGTTTTTTCACAGATTTAGCACAGACTTTTCTTTATGATAGTGATGACTGTTGACTGTTGACCAAGCCCGGTTGGTGTGGGGTGTAGGGGTGTAGGGGTGTAGGGGTGTAGGGGTGTAGGGGTGTAGGGGTGTAGGGGAGGAAACGAAACACATTCTACCTTGTCTACCTTGTCTACCTTGTCTCCCCTGCCCCCTGCCCCCTGCCTCTCCCCTAGGCTACTCCGCTCAGTTAAACTAAAAGAGAAATTAGTTAATAACTTTTAATAAATTTTTATGACTAGCAATTCACCTGCCAAGCCGGAAACTACTGCTGGCCAAAGATTGAGAAACTTTTTGATTGCCATAGTAGCGATCGCTCTCAGTATTGCTTTATTCTTGGGACTACGAACTGAGACAAATTCTGTTTCCTTAGCCAACCTAGAGACAACATCTATACCCCTAGAAACTGCTATGGCTAACGGCAAGCCTTCTATTATAGAGTTTTATGCTAATTGGTGTACTGTCTGCCAAAAGATGGCTCCTGATATCGCTGCACTAGAAGAGCAGTACACTGACAAAGTGAATTTTGTCATGCTCAACGTAGATAATACCAAGTGGTTGCCAGAGATGCTGAAATACAGAGTAGATGGTATTCCCCACTTTGTATTTTTAAACAAAACCGGGGAAACTGTAGCTCAGGCGATCGGTGATCAACCCCACACAGTCATGGCCAGCAACCTAGAAGCTTTAGTAACAGAATCTACCTTACCCTATGCTCAAGCTAGCGGTAAAGTATCACAATTCTCCGCACCAGTTACACCGAATACTAGTCAAGATGATCCCCGTAGTCATGGTAGTCAGGTGGTGAATTAGGGGGCAGAAAAATTCAAAATTCAAAATTCAAAATTCAAAATTGAAGAGTTTTACTCCCCTTGCTCCTTGTCTACCTTGTCCCCTGCCCCCTGCCCCCTGCCCTCTGCTCCCTGCCCCCTGCCTCCTGCCCCCTGCCCCCTGCCCCCTGCCTCTTATATACCCAGTCGCCAAAAAACCTAAAATTTCGACCGTATCCGCTCCGAACTACCGGTGGGAATAGAAGCGATTAACTTTTGTGTATATTCTTGCTTGGGTTCGCGGTAGATACTTTCGGCTGTACCTTGTTCGACAATTTGACCACGATTCATGACTAAAATGCGATCGCTCATAAATTTGACGACGCTTAAATCATGGGAAATGAAAATATAAGTTAGTTGAAACTCATCTTGCAGTTCTTTCAATAAATTCAATACCTGCGCCTGTACCGACACATCTAAGGCTGATACTGACTCATCACAGATAATAAATTTAGGATTTAATGCTAAAGAACGGGCAATACAAATCCGTTGACGTTGTCCACCAGAAAACTGATGCGGATAGCGGTTAACAGCATCTGCACTTAAGCCGACTCTTTCTAAAAGTTCTCCTACCCTTTGTAGGCGTTGTTTTTTAGTTTTACCGACAGAGTGAATTAATAAAGGTTCTGCAATTGCTTCCCCAACTTTTATGCGGGGGTCAAGCGCGCTAAAGGGGTTTTGAAAGACAATTTGCATTTCCCGGCGGAGTTTTTGCAATGCTTGGCCTTTAAGATTGGTAATATCTTGTCCATCAAAGATAATCTTGCCCCCCATTGGTTCAATTAACCTTAATAGGGTTCTACCCAAGGTAGTCTTACCACAACCAGACTCTCCCACTAGTCCCAGCGTTTCCCCTGGCTTGACATCAAAGGAAACGCCGTTAACTGCCATGTGGTAGCGTTTCTTAGTACCGAATATACTCCGTATGGGAAAACCCACTTGCAAATCCTGGATTTTTAATAGCGGTGGCTTTTGTTCTAACTGTGTCAACCGACTATGGATTTCTTCAGCAGAAACTTCTGGCGGTTGTGAGGGTTGTTTCTCCTCAATAATTAACTGTCCGCTTTCTGTTTCCGCCACAGTCATATAGTCGGAAACCGTCAGCAATTTATGGGGATGGTGGGTGAGGCTGGGACGACAGGCAACCAAACCCTTGGTATAGGGATGCTGAGGATGTTGAAAAATTTGCTCCGACGCGCCGTATTCGACAACTTTACCTTTATACATTACTGCCACTTGGTCAGCAATTTCGGAGATTAATCCCAAGTCATGGGTGATAAAAATCAAAGCCATGTCACGGACTTGCTGCAACTCTCTGAGGAGATCGATAATTGTCGCTTGCACAGTCACATCTAAAGCTGTGGTTGGTTCATCGGCAATTAGTAGCAAGGGATTGCAAGAAATCGCCATTGCAATCATCACCCGTTGCAGTTGACCCCCAGAGAGTTCATGAGGATAGCGTGCTAGGATTGATTCCTTATGATGCTTAACTAACTGTGCCACCTTGTATTCATCGACTGGAGAATTGGGGTTAGTTTGCGGCCAGGAGTCAATATATTGCTGTGTCAGTTGCTCATCACTAGGTAAAAGTTTAACCTCTTGTAGACCTGCGATCGCCATTTGTTTAGCTTCATCTGTGGTCACATTCTGATGACGCTGAATCGCCTCCGTTAACTGAAAGCCAATATTATAAACTGGGTTTAGGGAACTCATCGGCTCTTGAAAAATCATAGCGATGTCCCCGCCTCGATATAGCTGCATTTCTTCTGGCGGTAATTGCACCAAATTGATAGGATTAGCATTTTGTTGATGACGAAACCAAATTTCCCCACCGCTAACCCTGCCAGGATGCTGCAACAAACCCATCACCGCCAAGGATGTAACTGATTTCCCGCTACCAGATTCTCCTACGATTCCTAGAGTTTCACCTCGTCTTAGTTCAAACGAAATACCATCCACGGCTTTGATAGTATCCCCATCGCTGGCAAATTCTACTTGCAGATTACGAACTTCTAGGACAGTTTCTCTCATAGGAGTACGGTATGAATATCGAGTAAAAATTATTTGGATTTTAACAGTAGTTTTGCATTTGAGTAGACGAACATACAAAAATCTCCAAAATGTAGGTTGCGTCAGTATGAATAAATTCTGACTGGAAAAAGGGGTGTAGGGGTATAGGGGTGTAGGGGTGTAAGGGTATAGGGGTGTAAGGGAAAGACTTTTTCATGTGTTTTGGTGTACGCACCCATAAAGGGATGCAGCTTGGGGATTGATCAATTTTAGATTTTGGATTCAATCCGGCAATCCAAAATTTAAAATCTAAAATTCCGATGGTCAACTTTTCGTGGGTTTGAGTTCTACTCTTGTGTGGATAGTTTTCAGTTTTGAATAACAACTCAGCACTTATAACTCAGCACTCAGCACTGATTTAGGGATGACAATGTAACCTGTGGTGCGATCGCCTAGCACCATGTTACGTTGTTCCCCCCAATACCACCAGTAAGCACCCACATAAGCACAAATCACGCTATCTAGTTTGTCTTCCGTGGCTTTGAGTTGTGTCCCTGTGGAGGGAATGTCAGCAGTCAGCCAACTACCCAGAGACAAAGCTGGTTCAAACTTGGGGAGAATCTCAACAATATATTGATAAAGTTTGATTAATTCTAAGCGGCGTTCACTGATACGCCCTTTTTTGTATTTAAGGATGCGTTCTAAGCCGAATAAATTGACTATGGCAGGATGGGGAAAGACTTCGATTTGATATCTACCCGGTGCTTGTGGTGTAATTTGGGGTGCATGGACAAAGCCACGGGATTCTAATTCTAAGCCAAAATTGATTGTCCGTGCTGCAAAGGGAAGATTTTGGTTAGCAGGGTAACAGCCGGCGTGATACTTGCCGAAATATTTGTGAGTTAGTTTATCAGGCAGTCGGGTACCTGTAGCGTTAGGAATCAGGGTAGGTGCATCTACAGCGATGAGTGCAGATTCATCCGGTTTTACCCAATTATCTATCCAAGAGAGGATATGAGCGATCGCATCTTTTCTTTCTAAATCAACTATCTCTAATTTGCCCTCAATTAATTGCAGACAACATAAACCACTCGGTTGAGACTTCCAACCCAAATCCACACCAATAAATTTCACTTCCAATAAAACCGGGAATTTCACAACAGATGATAATCAGATTTATTTTATGATATACAGCACTTTTGAAGTAAGTGAGGTACACCAGGAGTAATAAGTAATAAGTAATAAGTAATAAGTAAATTTCTTACTCATTACTTTTTTCAATCAGTTGCTGTACCTCATCAACATCGAATCTGCTGTAGCTGAACAAAATAAGTGTGTTACTCAAATTTTGTCTAGTAAACTTCTTGAAGGTGTAGCTATCATAATATGATTAAACTAAGCTAATACCTGGAAGATGTTTGCTTATAATCTTAGCAATAACACACTTTTAATAGATGATATATTCTCTTTTAAAAGAGATAACAAAACTTAATTAAACAACAGCAACTTCTAGCAAGATAGTTGATTTTTTTTCTTTACATTTGAACCTATACCTAACAAACTAAGTGCTAGTAAACCCAAAATAGCAGTAGGTTCAGGAACTGAAGCTGAGGATACTTGAGTTGAAGCAGAATTTTCATCTATTAATGTGAAGTTCAGTGGGGGGGTAGGAAAATACATAATAGGGGGGGTAGGAAAATACATCGTAATCAATAATAAACGATAGGTATACGGCTGTAAAAAATTAGTCGGGCTAGCACTACTTTCAGAAATAATTGTTGGTGCTGTAGCCTCATCATAACTGAATGAACTTATTGCAGAATAGTCATCATCACCTTGCCAGTTAAAGTGGAAATCAGCCGCTTGAGCCGGATTGTTTACACCAGCAGCAAGTGTAACAGTAGCTGCACTGGTTGCGGCGATCGCCACAATTTTGGTGAAAATATTTTTCATGGTTATGACTCCAAAGTTGATCTGACTTTTCACGTTATGTGGAAAGGCTAACGTGAAACCTAACCCCCTAACCCCCTTCCCTACAAGGGAAGGGGGAAAAGTTAAAGCCTCTCTCCTTGTAGGGGAGAGGTTTGGAGAGGGGTTTTCCAGATCCCGTGAAAAGTCAGCAAAGTTGATAAATGCAATCAATGATTTGAATCTAGAGAACAACCTTATTCGTAAGATTGATCACCTTTACTCTTTCAAAATTCTCAAAAAAACACAAGGAAATTTAAGTTTTTTAAGTAAAAACTCAAACAACCTTCATATAACAGCTTAATTGCTTAACCGTAAATTTACAATGTGTTTTTAGACACTTATTCTGATGTGAAAAGCCTACTTGATTTGAGTGCGTCTCTTTTGAGAAGACAATTTTCTTTTTGCCATCAAGTATAAAATACATCACAATTTATCCGTTGCCTCAATCAAAGCACTCCGAATCCCCACTTCACTCATTGAATGTCCAGCATCGGGAACAACAATAAATTCCGCTTCTGGCCAAGCACGATGTAATTCCCAAGCTGATATCATTGGGCAAACCACATCATAACGTCCTTGGACAATTACCGCCGGAATATGGCGAATCCGCTCGACATTTAATAATAATTGATCATCAGTTTCTAAAAAACCTTTATTAATAAAATAATGGCACTCAATGCGAGCAAAAGCATCAGCGAATTGATCCTCAGCAAAATTATGGATGAGTTGCGTATCTGTAAATAATCTACTAGTGCTAGCTTCCCAAATTGACCAAGCTTTGGCTGCTGCTTGTCTAATTTCTCTGTCTTGGCTAGTCAAACGTTTGTAATAAGCGGTGAGTAAATCATCTCGTTCATCGACAGGAATTGGCTTGAGATATTCCTCCCAAGCATCAGGAAAAATATAGCTAGCACCTTCTTGATAAAACCAACGCAATTCTTTTTGTCGGAGCAAGAATATACCGCGTAAAATTAGCCCTAAACAACGCTCTGGATGGGTTTGACTGTAGGCTAATGATAAAGTGCTACCCCAACTACCACCAAAAACTACCCACTGTTCTATTCCTAGATGCGATCGCAGTTTTTCAATATCATTAACTAAATCCCAAGTGGTGTTTTCTCTTAACTCAGCATGGGGTTGACTTTTACCACAGCCACGCTGATCAAACATAATTAAACGCCATTTTTCAGGATGGAAATATTGGCGATAAAATGGCGGACAACCACCACCAGGGCCACCATGCAGTAAAACTATGGGTTTACCTTGGGGATTTCCTGATTCCTCAAAATGAATTGTGTGCAATTCAGAAACCTGTAACTTTCCTTCTTGATAAGGTTCTATGAGTGGATAAAGTTCACGCATATTTATATTTAATGATTTTCTATGTCAGAATACTACACCGTATTTCAGCTTCCTGTCGGGGGTTGACCCAGATATCATCCCCAGTTACCCCGGAAAATGTCAAAATGAAAGGTGTTTTGCCATCGCCACTTTCCACGGTGGGTATTTGAGATCAATAAACTGGTAATTTATGGGTAAGCAGCGTGTTCTTTCTGGAGTTCAACCAACTGGTAACTTACACTTGGGTAACTACTTAGGAGCAATTCGCAACTGGGTAGAAATCCAAGAACAGTATGAAAATTTCTTTTGTGTCGTAGATTTACACGCGATTACAGTACCGCATAATCCAGCGACATTGGCAGCAGATAGTTATACAATTGCTGCACTTTATTTAGCTTGTGGTATTGACTTAAAATACTCCAATATCTTTATTCAATCCCACGTTTCAGCCCACAGTGAACTAGCTTGGTTACTCAACTGCATCACACCCCTAAATTGGCTGCAAGACATGATTCAGTTTAAAGAGAAAGCCCTTAAGCAAGGGGAAAATGTCGGTGCAGGCTTGTTAATCTACCCCGTGTTGATGGCGGCTGATATTTTGCTCTATCAAGCCGATAAAGTCCCAGTAGGGGAAGATCAAAAACAACATTTAGAACTAACACGGGATATTGTCAACAGATTTAATCACCAATTCGCTAAGGATAAACCTGTGTTGAAACTGCCAGATCCTTTAATTCGTAAGGAAGGCGCAAGGGTGATGAGTTTGACAGATGGCACACGCAAAATGTCTAAATCTGATCCTTCCGAGTTAAGCCGGATTAATCTTTTAGATCCACCAGATCAGATTGCGAATAAAATTAAACGTTGTAAAACCGATCCAGTACGAGGTTTAATCTTCGACAACCCAGAACGCCCAGAGTGCAATAACTTGCTCACATTATATATGTTATTGTCGGGCAAGCCCAAGGAAGAAGTAGCAGCAGAATGTCAAGACATGGGTTGGGGACAATTTAAGCCATTACTAACCGAAACAGCAATTAATGCTTTAAAACCCATCCAAGAGAAATATCAGCAAATCATGGATGACAAAGGCTATTTAGAGTCAGTGTTGCGTGATGGGAGAGAAAAAGCCGAAGTCATAGCCAACCAAACCCTAAAAGATGTGAAAGCTGCGTTGGGTTATTCAATTCCTGTGTGAATTTGGGCATAGGGCAATTCAATGAGTGGATTTTGGATTTTCAATTTTGGATTGGATTTCAATCTAAAATCCGAAATCTAAAATCTAAAATTCTTTCCCTTGTCCCCCTTGTCCTCCTTGTCCCCCTTGTCTCCCCCTGCTCCCCTGCTCCCCTGCTCCCCTGCCCCCTGCCCCCTGCCCCCTGCCCCACACTTCTCTTTAAGGAGTGATTCATAATACCCTTAAAGAGAACCCAATTATGAATGTTATGGAACATAGCCATAGCTGTAGTTACAGTACACTGAATAATTTCCGTAAATCCGCGCAAGCGGGAGAATTTTTAGTTACCGCCGAGGTAGCACCACCAAAAGGGGGAAATCCCACCCACATGATTGAAATGGCGGCGACCCTTAAGGGGAGGGTTCATGCTGTCAATATTACCGATGGTAGCCGGGCTGTGTTGCGGATGTCTTCATTGGTAGCATCCGTGATTTTGTTACAAAATGGGATTGAACCAATTTGTCAAATAGCTTGCCGCGATCGCAACCGTATTGGTATACAAGCCGACCTTATGGGCGCGCACGCTTTAGGCATTCGTAACATCTTAGCTTTAACTGGCGACCCAGTAAAAGCAGGCGATCATCCTGAAGCCAAAGCCGTTTTTGATTTAGAAGCTGTGCGACTATTACAACTGATTCGCAACATGAATCAAGGTGTCGATAGCCATGATAAACCTTTGACTGATGGTGCAACAGATTTATTTGTAGGTGCAGCCGTAGATCCTCAATCTGCCAGTTGGTCAGGTTTGCAAAGTCGCTTTGAACGCAAAATTGAAGCGGGAGCGCAATTTTTTCAAAGTCAATTAATTACTGATTTTGAAAGACTAGAAAAATTCATGGACAAGATAGCATCAGTTCATAATAAACCCATTTTAGCGGGAATTTTTCTGTTGAAATCCGCAAAAAATGCTCAATTTATTAATAAATGTGTTCCAGGTGTAAATATACCTGAACACATTATTGAGAGGTTAGCAAAAGCCAAACACCCCTTAGAAGAAGGTGTAAAAATTGCTGCCGAGCAAGTGCAGATAGCACGGCAGTTATGTGATGGTGTCCACATGATGGCAGTCAAACGGGAAGATTTGATTCCCAAAATTCTCGATTTAGCTGGAGTTACACCAGTTAATCAGGTGTTAGCGAAGTAGAATTAGTGGCGTGTCAAGCTTTAAATGTTGCATTAAAAAATCGATTTTATCCGCGTTTATCAGCGTACTCTGCGGTTACTCTGCAAGAACGCCTTCTCTTTCAGAGACGCTAACGCGAATGGCGAACGCATTAGCGTCTCGTAAGAGAAGCAAGCTACGTCTGCGTTTAATTTCTGCCAATTTAATGCAATATTTTAGCTTTGCCACGCTACTAGTTGACTAATGGATTTGTTGATATTCAATTCGCATTTGTTGTACTTCAGTTTCCTGAGATTCTAAAAATAGCGTATCTGCTATTTTTGTTAATCCCAAACTTTCCAACTGTGATAGTTCTGAATTAGATAATGGCCAGGGTGGTCCTGATGGTTCGTCTTCTATTTCACGTACACGAGTAATTAACAACAAAGTGCCACCGGGAGCAACCAAACCAGCCACGCTAGAGATTACTGAACTACGGACACTTAACGGTAATGCTTGAATATTGCGACATTCAAAAACAAAATCAAAACCTGCATACCATTGGGAAGGAATAGCCAATAAATCAGCAATTTGATAATTAACTGGAGAATCAGGAAATCGTCGTTGACACCAACTAATAGCAGTAGGAGAAATATCAAAAGCTGTCACATCAAATCCCAATTTAGCTAAAGCTTCCGCATCATCTCCCAAGCCACAACCAATTACTAAAGCTTTTTTCCCTTCAGTTGATAATTGATGATGATCTAACCAATCTTGTAGATAGGGGTGAGGTGTTAATTTTGCCCAGGGAATTTGTTCAGCGTTACCATTAGCTGAAGCGTATAACACTTCAAACCAGGCTGATGGTTCTGATTTATTAATAGCTTCTGTGGCTAATTCTTGCACTTTCTGGCGTAATTTGTCAGGTTGTTGTTCAAACATAAAAAGCAGTATATTGACAAAATAGTGACATTGAGCAGGTATTCATAACCCTTAACTATCATATTCCGCGATCGCGCCTTGCAACTTCTGACTACAAAATAAAGCTTTCTATACCCTTCCTCCCCCACACCTCTTACCAAAACGATACTTTTCCTCCCAGTCGCCAGTATCAAAGAACTAAAATTCTGTTATAGATTAGGAAATAAGCACGCCCCAAAACTGGCCACACATCAGGATGGTTGTTGATGAAGAGCGAAAACCAATTGGTCTTATCCCTATTCTTGAAAAGCGTCCTAGTCTTTTCTCCATTGCTGCTGTCTAGTGAGATCAGCACTGGACAAACTACACCATC
>JBODRP010000120.1:0-14973 GCA_050633005.1 Trichormus sp.
CCAATGCCCAATGCCCAATGCCCAATGCCCAATGCCCAATGCCCAATGCCCCATTATTTCCTAAAACCGCAAAAAATACATCAATTGTGCGATCGCTTCGCCAGATAGCTGCAACCGATGCTGAAAATCCGCTAAATTGCGGTAATATCCAGATGATAGACGATTTTCTACTATTGCTTGCGCTAGGGACATATCCATAAATGGAATTTGGGCTAGCTGTTCTACTGATGCGGTGTTGGGGTTAACCATATCAGTAGGATTAAGTAGAGACTCATGATCGTAGTAACTAAAATTTAACAGAACCTTTAATGGTTCTAGACGTGGTGCAGGCATTCCCAAAGCCGCAGCAACATCTTCAATACAGTAAAATTTTACACCTGAACGGGAAAGTTCAACGAGCGATCGCGCTTGATGAATTGATAAACCCGGTAAGCGCAACCAATCATCAACAGTTGCTTGATTAGCATCAATGCGAATACCCAATTGTGCTGCTATTTGAATTTCTTCCCCAGACTGTAATCGGTAATAGGGATCATTGAGTAATTTAGCCCTCAGCCTTTGTAACTTATAATTCCAAGGTAGCCATTGCATAGTAGTGATTAATCATGATATTGGGTGGGCATGGGGCATTGGGCAATTCAATGAGTGGATTTTGGATTTTAAATTTTGGATTGGATTTCAATCTAAAATCCCAAATCTCAAATCTAAAATTCTTTCCCTTGTCTACCCCTGCCCCCTGCCCCCTGCCCCCTGCTCCCAAATTAAGAAATTTGATCAAGCAGATGGCGGCGTTTTTGCTCAAATTCATACTCGGAAATTAATCCATCTTGACGTAAGGTATCTAACTCACGTAAAGCATCAGCGATCGCTCCTACTTGATTACCTACATATTGTTGTGTAGTTTTCACTGCTGATTTACCAAAATTAAAGTTACGATCAAAAGCCTCCTCATCTTGAGCTAAGTACCAAACCCCCTCAATGGCACTAGCGACTTTAGGAATAGGTGTCCACGACAGTAAAAGATACAACAAACCCCAAACAGGCTGTCCTAAATAAAACTTATGTAATCCAGAGATGCTAACTGTTCCAGCAAAGGCTAGAATAGCCGCAACACTCCTACTTTTACGCTTAGTTAACATATCCTTAATTCATCCACGAATACCACAATTGTGACTATCAGAGAGTCATATTAACAAAGCACCGAGATAAATACAGCATGACAAAATTCAGATTCCTTAATAAATATCAAGCAAATATAAATCTATTGTATTAATCATTATTTCCCACATTCCAGTATTCAATTCCCAATGCTATCTTAAATTCACATCTGCCAATGTAAAACGATGTCACAGACTACTCTTCCTACAGAATGGCTACAACAACTATCAGATCCCTACGCCGTGTTAGGTATTACTGTGACGGCAGATGATCGGCGTATTCTCCAGCGTTATCATGTCTTAGCAAAGCTGTTACATCCTGATAACTATGCCAACAGCAACAATAATGGTGAGCAAAAACTAGCTACAGCAATATTTACTCGTCTAATTAACCCAGCTTACGGTGAATTGAAAAATGGTGAAAAACGGGCTGAGATTATAGCCACTTTAAGGTTACAAGCGATTACCTGGGGAAAGAATGCGGTATCTGAGCAAAATCCTTTAATCAAACAACTCATGAGGATGTCACGGCAGGAAGCCGAGTTATATTATGAACAAGCGATCGCTTCTTACATTACAAGCCAATACGAATCCCTGACTCAATCCTATTGGATCATCCAAAAATTAAATGAGTTGAATTTAGCCTATTTGTACCTGCAAACAGACAACTCGTTTATTCTGGAACAGCCTGCACCTCATCCTGTAGTTTCTCCAGCTACATCAACCCTAAGTCCAGCCACAGTAGAAAAAACACACAATCTTACACCAACCGATATTAATTATGCTCAACGTCACTATCAGCGAGCTATTGAATATTCTAAACAAGGGCATTGGTCATTAGCAGTGCGAGAACTGCGCGAGGCCATTAAACTAGACCCAAATAATAGTGATCACTATGCTTTATTGGGCGTAGTGCATCTGCGGCAAAATTTTAACGGTATGGCCAAAGTTTATATCCGCCAAGCATTAAAACTTAACCCCCAACACCCACTTGCTGTAAAGTATGCTACTCATCTGAAAATGCCACTTCAAGATCACACTGATCCCAAATCAGTAGCTAAAGCCTTGGGAATTGCGGCTTGGCTACACAAATTCTTTTCCAAGGCGGAAGCGAATTTAAGTCAAGTGTTGAAATTGCGCTAAAAAGCCGTACTAAAACCGAAGCTATTTCTAGAATTAAGTCCCTTAAACTAAAATAAAAATAGATAAAAGCAAAACTATAAGCTACTGAGTGTCATTACTCAGCTCAATAGAGGCACATGGGATTCTTTGACTCTGAGATAGTTCAGCAAGAAGCAAAACAGTTGTTTGAAGATTATCAAGCACTGATTAAACTAGGGAACAGCTACGGTAAATTTGACCGCGAAGGTAAAAAGCTGTTTATTGAGCAAATGGAAGAAATGATGGATCGCTATCGCGTGTTTATGAAGCGATTCGAGTTATCTGAAGACTTTATGGCACAAATGACCGTAGAGCAACTCAAAACTCAGCTAAATCAATTTGGCATCACCCCACAGCAAATGTTTGATCAAATGCACATGACTCTGGAAAGGATGAAATCTGAGTTAGAAAAACAATCTTAAAATAAGTTAGTTAGAAATTTTATCATCTTTGCGCGAATACCCCAAGTTACGGCTTCTTATCCACTTGGGGATAACAGCTTTCGCCAACTCATTTGCTGCTTTATTACGAATTACGTTAGCGAAGCGGGACGTACCCCTCCGGGGAAGCAAGCTACGCGTTAGCGTCTGTCTTCGACACGCTGCGCGAACGGAGAGAAGTCCATTACGAATTACGAATTATAAACTCTACCTTTCCACGCGCCGCCACGTCCTTGCCAATGGCGTAAAGCGGAATCTATAGTCATGAGGGTGTAGAGAAAAGCGATCGCAGGTAAACTAAAAGCAAATACAGGCGAACATCTATAAAAGCGAACCGTCGGAAAATAAGCCAACGTTATCAACAGCCATGTTAATAAACTAGTAATGGCAATTAATTGATTGCCCAGCCCTACACCTACAATTAACCCTATAGGTGGAACTAAATAAATTAGCGTCATCGCCACTACAGTTCCCAGCAATAACCAGGGAGAATAATTTAATTGAGTGTAAGCCGTTCGGGCTACCATATCCCAAATTGTTTTCAAAGATGGGTAAGGGCGTAAACTGCGAGTTAAGGAACTCAAGCCCAGCCAGATTTTTCTTGAGTGTTGACTACTACCCAATTTAACAGCTTGCGCTAAGGCGCAGTCATCGATTAAAGCTTGGCGGATGACTTGAAAACCGCCAATTCTCTCTAAAGCTTCTCTACGAATGAGGATACAACCACCCGCCGCCGCCGCCGTTTGATTTTGAGGATTATTCACCCAGCGAAAGGGATAGAGTTTTTGAAAGAAAAAGACAAATGCAGGAATTAACAGCTTTTCCCAAAAGCTTTGACATCTAAGTCTTACCATTACCGATGCTAAGTCTAAATCTTCCTGCTCGGCTTTCGCAACTAGTCGCCGCAGATTATTGACATCGTGTTCAATATCTGCATCTGTGAGGAAAAAATAGTCAGGTGTTAATGTTTTAGCATTTTGGATGCCTTGTTCTACCGCCCAAAGTTTACCAGACCAACCTGGAGGTAGGGATGCGCTAGAGATAATATTTAATTGGTTGGCTTTATCTACAGCATGGGCTACCCCTTCAGCAAAGGCGGCTGTGCCATCTGTACTATGATCATCCACTAAGAATACATCAAACTCACCGGGGTAGTCTTGCAGTAAAAGCGATCGCAGTGTGATTGGTAACAATTCTGCTTCATTACGCGCTGGAACTACTGCACACACTTTAGGTAAGGATTTTAACGTAGTTTCACCAGTTTCTAGTTGCTGATCTACACGCCAAAACTGCCCCCGCAAAAATAACAATCCCAACCAAATCAATAAAGATAATAACGTTATTCCCAAAATAAATGCACCCACGTCGCTGCGCTCCAATTCAAAATTCAAAATTCAAAAGTTTTTCTCCCCCTGCTTCCCCTGCTTCCCCTGCTTCCCCTGTCTCCCCTACACCCCTACACCCCTACACCCCTACACCCTTACACCCTTACACCCCTACACCCCTACACCCTTTCCTTCCTCAAGTGCCTCAAACACAATACAATATTTGCTAATTACGGTAAAATTTTTCTTACCGTACTGCCGTATTCATAGCTAAAGTATTGAGTAGTATTTGATGCAGACACAAGACAGGTTAGAAGTCAATCAACTTGCAGAAGCGATCGCAGCTAGTCAAAAATATTTGCTATCACTGCAAAATCCGGCTGGTTACTGGTGGGCTGAGTTAGAATCTAATGTCACTATTACGGCTGAGGTGGTATTACTCCATAAAATTTGGGGAACAGATAAAACCAGACCTCTGCACAAAGTAGAAGCATATCTGCGTTCCCAACAACGGCAGCACGGAGGTTGGGAATTATTTTATGATGATGGCGGCGAACTCAGCACCTCAGTTGAGGCTTACATGGCGTTGCGGTTGCTTGGTGTGCCTGCAACTGACCCAGATATGATCAGGGCGCGAGAGTTTATTATCCAACGGGGCGGCATTAGCAAAACGCGCATCTTTACTAAATTTCACCTGGCTTTATTAGGTTGTTATGACTGGCGTGGTTTACCTTCTCTCCCGGCTTGGGTAATGCTGTTACCTCAAGAGTTCCCCGTCAATATCTATGAAATGTCTAGTTGGGCGCGTTCTAGTACTGTCCCATTGTTGATTGTCTTTGATCGTAAACCTGTTTTTGTCACTAACCCCAGCATCAATCTTGATGAGTTATACGCTGAAGGTGTGGAGAATGTCCGATGGGAGTTACCCCGTAATAACGACTGGACAGATTTATTCCTCACCCTGGATGCAGGATTTAAGTTAGCAGAAAGCCTCAATTTTATTCCTTTTAGAGAAGAAGGTATCAAAGCCGCAGAACAATGGATTTTAGAACGCCAAGAAGCCACGGGCGACTGGGGGGGAATTATTCCCGCCATGCTCAATTCTATGCTGGCTTTGCGGTGTCTAGATTATGACCCCAGTGATCCGATTGTAGAACGGGGTTTGCAAGCCATTGATAACTTTGCCATTGAAACAGAGGACAGTTACCGAGTCCAGCCTTGTGTGTCGCCGGTTTGGGATACAGCCTGGGTAATACGGGCATTTGTTGATTCTGGTATGTCACCAGATCATCCGGTGATAGTCAAGGCGGGAGAATGGTTATTACAAAAGCAAATCCTCGATTATGGTGATTGGATGGTAAAAAATCGCCAAGGTAAACCGGGGGCTTGGGCGTTTGAATTTGACAATCGTTTTTATCCAGATGTGGATGATACGGCTGTGGTAGTGATGGCATTGTATGGGGCGAAACTACCTAATGAACAATTAAAACAGACAGCGTGCGATCGCGCCCTCAAATGGGTTGCTTCTATGCAGTGTAAACCCGGTGGTTGGGCTGCTTTTGATATCGACAACGACCAAGATTGGCTTAACAGTATACCCTACGGTGATTTGAAAGCCATGATTGATCCCAACACCGCCGATGTCACCGCCAGAGTTTTAGAAATGCTGGGTGTGTGTAACTTATCTATTGCACCCCATAACCTAGAACGGGCATTAAATTATCTTCTCAACGAACAAGAACCGGAGGGTTGTTGGTTTGGACGTTGGGGAGTAAACTACATCTACGGTACAAGTGGAGTTCTTTCAGCCTTAGCGGTAATTGCACCCGAAAAGTATCAAAGCCAAATCGAACGAGGTGCAGCTTGGTTAGTTAGCTGTCAAAATCCTGATGGTGGTTGGGGTGAAACTTGCCGCAGTTACAATGATCCTAGCCTCAAAGGTCAAGGAAGTAGCACCGCATCCCAAACAGCCTGGGCAATAATTGGCTTATTAGCAGCGAAAGAAGCTACTGGTAAATTTGCCCGTGAGTCTATTGAGAAGGGAATTAACTATTTAGTGTCCACTCAAAAATCAGATGGTAGTTGGTTTGAAGCAGACTTTACAGGTACTGGTTTCCCTTGTCACTTTTATTTAAAGTATCACTATTATCAACAGTATTTTCCCTTAATTGCCCTGGGTCGATATCAGGCGTTGGGTGAATAGGGCGGGGAGTGGGTACTGGGGACTGGGGACACTTTGACAAGCTCAGTGCATCGCTGGGGAATCGGAAATACAAGGTAGACAAGGTAGACAAGGTAGACAAGGTAGAAAATTTACTTATGAGTCAACTAGAAAAAGCTCAAGCAGAGTATGAGGGTTTTACTCAAGAATTTGAGAGTGTGATTATTAGTACAGTGAATGACCAAGGTATTCCTAACGCCAGTTATACTCCGTTTGTCATGGATGATGCGAAGAATATATATATATACGTAAGTGGGTTAGCAACTCACACTCAAAATATTTCTGGGAATCCTCATGTTTGTGTTTTATTTATTGAGGATGAAACTAAGACTAATCAAATTTTCGCTCGTCGTCGGTTAAATTTTGATTGTACTGCTACCTTAATTGAGCGAGAATCGGAAATTTGGAATCAAGTAGTGGCTCAATTTCAAGAGCGTTTTGGTGAAATTATTGAAATTTTGCGCGGTTTGGCTGATTTTCGGATTTTCCGCTTAACTCCCACAGAGGGACGGTTTGTCATTGGCTTTGGGGCAGCATACCATATCAGTGGCGATCGCCTCAATCAACTCACCCAGATTACCGGCGACAAAGCAAAATAACAGCACCCATCACTAAACCTATGCTTCAATTTCAACCCCCTGGTTTTGGGCATAAAGTTATCAATACATCTCTAGGGAAGATAGTTTACTACACTCAAACTACTACACCTTGGCTAACTACTGGTATGGAAGACTTACCACCATTAGTTTTTTTACATAATTTTGGTGGTGGTGCATCTGCTTACGAATGGTCAAAAGTCTATCCAGCTTTTGCTTTTACTCATCGCATCCTCGCACCAGATTTAATTGGTTGGGGAGACTCAGCCCATCCCGTCCGAGATTATCAAATTTCAGACTACCTGACAACTATTGCTCAATTCATCAGCGCAACTTGTCAAGAGCCTGTCACAGTAGTGGCCTCTTCCCTGACTGCGGCTTTAACTATCCGCTTGGCTATTCAACAACCTGAGTTATTCAAAAACCTGTGTTTAGTCTGTCCTTCTGGGTTTGATGACTTTGGCCAAGGTGCAGGACGTAGGCTACCACTACCGATAATTAATACACCCTTACTAGATAATATAATTTATGCCCTAGGTGCAGAAAATGAACTGGCAGTGAGAAATTTTCTGGAAACTTTTCTGTTTGCTCATCCAGAACGGGTGACTCAAGAGATGGTAGCAGCTTATCTCACTTCTGCACAGCAACCCAATGCTAAATTTGCGGCGTTGGCATTTTTGCGTGGTGACTTGTACTTTGACTTGAGTTTGTATATTCAACAACTAAAAACTCCCACAGTATTCTTTTGGGGAGAACAGGCACAATTTACCAGCATCAACCTAGGAAGACGGTTAATGAGTTTAAACTTAACTGCTATTACAGAATTTTATGCGATCGCTGATGCAGGAGTCCTACCCCATCTAGAATTACCAGCTGTATTTACTGGTATATTACAGCGTTTTGTCTGAAGAATTTACCAACTGGTTACTTACACCATTAAAGCGTAGTCTTGACCTCTGTGCAACTTGGTTAAGCGATCGCCAATAAAAATCCTGACTTACTCCGCGATCCTCTGCGTTTACCTTTGCGTACCTCCGCGTTTAAAAAAAGGGTGGGAACTTACCCACCCCCCAAATTAAGAACCCAACGCCTGAGCAGTCTGCTCCCTATCCAACTTCAGCATCAACACACCCAAAGGAGGTAGACACAAATCTAGAGAATAAGGACGATTGTGCATAGACCAATCATCAGTCCACTTACCACCTAAGTTACCCATATTGCTACCGCCATAGGGACGAGCATCACTATTAAACAACTCAGTGTAAAATCCTTTTTCTGGCACACCGATGCGGTAGTGAGAATGGGGTTGTGGTGTGAAGTTACAAACGACTACCACAAAATCATCAGTATCCTTATCACGGCGGATGAAAGACACCACACTATGGCGATTATCGCTACAATCAATCCACTCAAATCCTTCTCTAGCAAAATCCTGGGTGTACAAAGCAGGTTCAGAGCGATAAAGATGATTTAATTCTTTGAAAAAGTTTTTTAATTGTTCGTGTGGTTCATGCTGTAACAAATGCCACTCCAAGTCTGCCCAAACATTCCACTCACTCCACTGTCCAAACTCCATGCTCATAAACATGGTTTTCTTACCTGGATGAGCAAACATATAGGCAAACAAACAACGCACATTAGCTAACTTCTGCCATCTATCACCCGGCATTTTGCCAATGATATTGCTCTTACCATGCACAACTTCATCGTGAGATAAAGCCAGCATAAAGTTCTCGCTGTGGTTATACCACATACTAAAGGTGACATTGTTTTGATGGAATTGGCGAAACCAAGGATCCATGCTGAAGTAGTCCAGCATATCGTGCATCCAGCCCATATTCCACTTCAGATTGAAGCCCAAACCACCTGTATAGGTAGGCCAAGAAACCATCGGCCAAGCTGTAGATTCTTCTGCGATAGAAACTACACCAGGGAAATAACTAAAAATCAGATGATTAACTTGACGTAAGAAATCTGCTGCTTCTAAATTTTCTCTACCACCGTATTGGTTGGGTAGCCATTCGCCATCTTTACGACAATAGTCAAGGTAGAGCATAGAAGCAACTGCATCCACCCGAATGCCGTCAATGTGGTATCTGTCAAACCAGAACAGAGCATTGGCTACTAAGAAATTACGGACTTCGTTACGGCTATAGTTGAATACGAGAGTTCCCCATTCTTTATGTTCACCCTTACGGGGGTCAGCGTGTTCATACAGGTGAGTACCATCAAAAAACGCTAAACCATGTCCATCTTTGGGGAAGTGACCAGGAACCCAATCTACTATGACACCGATGTCATTTTGATGACATTGATCGACAAAATACATGAAGTCTTCTGGGCTACCAAAACGAGACGTAGGAGCATAGTAACCGGTGACTTGATAACCCCAAGAACCATCAAAGGGATGCTCGGCAATGGGTAATAATTCTATGTGGGTGTAGCCTAAATCTTTAACGTAGGGAATTAGTCTGGCCGCTAATTCTCGATAGGTCAAAAAACGCGCCCCTGGATTGAGTTCCGCCGCTATCACTACAGGTTCAGCTTCACCATTAAGTAATCTTGCTGGTTCTGAACTAGAAGCTTGTAACCAAGAACCTAAGTGTACCTCGTAAACTGAAATTGGCTGTGTTAAGGGATCTGTATGACGGCGTTTTTCTAACCAGTTGTTATCCTGCCATTGGTAAGAATTTAAATCTGTGACAATAGAGGCGGTTTTGGGACGGGGTTCTTGTTGAAAGCCGTAGGGGTCAGATTTTTCGTAAATGTGTCCTTCCCAGTTTTTGACTTCGTATTTGTAATGCGCGCCAATGGGTAGTTCAGGGATAAATAATTCCCAAACCCCAGTTATCCCTTTACGCATCTGGTGTTTACGCCCGTCCCATTGGTTGAAGTCACCCAACAAAGAGACATTGCGAGCATTGGGGGCCCAAATGGCAAAATACACCCCTTTCACCCCATCGATTTCCGTGGGATGCGCTCCTAGTTTTTCGTAAATGCGATGATGATTACCTTCCGCAAACAAATGTAAGTCAAAGTCTGTTAACCGGGGAGAACGGAACGCGTAGGGGTCATAAGTAACCCGCTCGTGTTCTCCTTCTTTGATTTTTAATTGGTAGTTGGATAATTCAGAAATTTCAATAGTACATTCAAAAAAATGGGGATGATGTACCGATTGCATTGGGTATTCTTGACGTTGTTCCGGCAACACTACCCATGCAGCACTGGCATTGGGGAGGTAGGCTCGCACAGCCCAAATGCTTTTACCATTTTGGTCTACTAGATGAGAACCCAGGATTTCAAAAGGATCGTGATGCTGATTCCAAACGATACTGTTAACCTGCTCAGGGGCGATCGTGGTCATGGACATTAAGCTACCTACGTAGAATAAACTGATTGACTAAATTGGGTTTTGTATATATATATTCTTTACATTTATTTGCAATTTTGTCGCCATCGTTATCCTATCTCAGATTGAGTCAACCAATTTTGGATTTTAGATTTTAGATAAATAAGGGGATGACGTTTTTGGGTATGGGGTATGAGGCATGGCAAAGAAATTACCAATGCCCTATGCGCTATGCGCCAAGGAACGGGGGAAACAACCATCACGACTCACAAGAAGATAAGATGAAGTTTATTGACATAAATAACTGATTTTTGGGAATACTATAAGTATCACCACAGTTAGCAGAGATTGGTTAATGTCACAAAGAGAACAGCACAATACCAGCAAAAATACAGTTCCTGTGGAAGTTGCGAAATATCTTAAACAAGCCAAACGCAACACAATCACCCATGAATTTGACCAAGGTTTACCGGAAGAATTGCTGCTGACTCAAGAAAATGACAACCAATTATCAGCTGCATCACACCTGCTGCGGCAAGGGATTCAACAGCAAAAAGCAGGGAATTTGATAGCAGCCATTAAATCTTTTCAACAATCTCTAGAGCTGTTTCAAATCGCTGGTGATATACGACAGCAAGAGCAAATACTGTCTTTGTTGGCATTAGTAACTTATAGTTCGGGAGATTATAAAAGTGCTATTACTTACTCCCAAACTTGTTTAGCATTAAAAACAACACCAGACCTATCAGTACGAATGCAAGTGCTTTCACATCTGGGTAATTCTTATAGGCATCTCAACAATTACAACAAAGCCATTGAATTTTTAGAGGAATGTCTCAAATTAACTCAGCAGTTACAAGATAAGCGCAGTCAAGTTGCAGCTTTAAATAATTTAGGCTTGGTGTATAAAGCTGCGGGTAATTTGACCAAGGCAATTGAATATCAAGAGCAAAGCTTAGAAATTGTGCAAGAATTACAAGATAACTGGGGCATAGAACAAGTTTTAAAAAATTTAGGCAATGCTTGGTATGCTTTGGACAATTACCCCCAAGCGATCGCCTACTATGAAAAATGTGTCAAAGTATCTCTTTCCCTGAATAATCCCCGTAGTGCTACCCAAGTACTAAAAAATTTGGGTAATGCTTGTTACGCTCTAAGTGATTATACCAAAGCAATTAAGTATTATGAAAAGCGGTTGCAGTTAGCCAGACACCTTAAAGATCAGCGTAGTGAAGAACAAACCCTTGGTAGTTTAGGTGTTACTTGTGAAGCTTTAGGCGACCATAACAGAGCCATTAAATACTATGAAGCCCGCTTGTTATTAGCTAGAACTCTTAAAGACCGTCGCATTGAAGAACAAGCCCTGAGTAGTCTCAAAATTGCTTGCTATGCCTTGGGTGATTACGCTAAAGCTATGCAATACGAGCTATAAATATGTACATAATATGAACATATTTATGGTAATATATAAATGGTTGTTGACCCACCCACACGGCTCATAACAAACGGTCACAGTAGCGGTAATACGCTTACCAAGTCTAAGAGCGTGAGAAAGGGGAAAAGACCTCGGTCACTGGTTCGTAAGGTTACGTCCTACGGTGAAAAAGAAGCCACACGGAGGTGTACGGAAAAGAAATCAAATCGCCTTGGGAAGCAGGGTGGCTGCGTGGGTTCTCTCTTGAGGAGATAAAGGTAGTAATACCAGAGACGCTGTGTAAGACCTACCCTTCGGGAAGGCTTCGCCTACATCGGGTTTAGTCCCGAATATCCATGTGATATACCCAACGTGGCAACGGCGAATGAGACGCGAAACGATGATGGTTGCTTTATTGAGCGATACGCTTCAGCGTTCGCGCTAGCGTTCCGCAGGAAAGCAAGCCGGAGTACTTCACTTTCACTGATACAATGGGGGTCTAGTCAATTGTCATATTCAGTCACAGTATTTGTCTGAGACATATTTATCAACAGCTATAGCTATATTTAACTTTAGACAAATTTGCTGATGCTGACTCCATTATCTTAGATTTTCATGAGCAGCGAAATCCAACTCAGCCTCTTTAATGAAGAGCCAAATTTTAACCAAAAAGAGCTGATTCCCAAAGATCCAAAAATCCCTATTCCACCTGGAACTTACTCCAATATGACTGAGTTGGCACAGCATTGCAACCAGTGCAATCGCTGTGAATTAGGTAATACCCGTACCCATGCTGTAGTCGGGCGGGGAAACCTGAAAGCACCAATTATGATTATTGGAGAAGCACCAGGTCAAAATGAAGATGAAACAGGTTTACCCTTTGTTGGTAGGTCAGGACAGTTACTAGAAAAGATACTCGCATCTGTAAATTTAAGTACGGAACATGATGTATACATCGGCAATATAAATAAATGCCGTCCACCTAATAACCGCGTTCCCACTCCCGATGAAATGGCGGCTTGTTTACCCTATTTATTGGAACAAATTCGCCTTGTTGACCCTAAAATCATTTTATTAACAGGCGCAACAGCAGTTAAAGGAATCACGGGAGATAAACGGGGAATTACTAAGATTCGTGGTCAGTGGTTAGAGTGGGAAGGACGTTTATGTATGCCGATTTTTCATCCGTCTTACTTACTGCGTAACCCTTCCAAAGAAAAAGGTAGTCCTAAATGGTTCATGTGGCAGGATATTCAAATGGTACGCGCCAAGTTTGATGAAATTACCAGTCAACAGTCGTCAGTTAACAGTTAACAGTTAACAGTTATCAAGTTACTGATAACTGTTGATGGCTAATTCTTTAAAGATTACTAGAAATTATTTGGCGATATTCGCTTTTTTGCTTCACACCTTTGACTTCCTTCAATAATTCTTTATCCTTGAAGAATTGAATTGTTGGTGTTCCGGTAACACCAGCGTTTTCAGCTATGTCGCGGTCTTTGTCGATATCAATTTCGACAAAGTGAACTTTACCGTCAAATTCATCTACGACTTTATTCAGTATGGGTTTGAGGGTATGGCAAGGGCCACAACCAGGAGCGACGTATTTCACAACTAACAGGCGATCGCTTTCATGGAATAATTTCCTTAAAGCATAACTACCCTCATGGCGAGTAGCAGCCAAATCAAATTCCGCCGCTTCTTCGGCTTCAGTTTTCTTAGCAGTTGGCTGGGGTTCTAACTCATTATTAATTGTCGGTTGTTGATGGAACTCCTGAATCAAACTATTAGCAGATAACCAACGTTCCGCCAACAACGCCGCCGCACAGCCACTACCAGCCGCCGTAATTGCTTGGCGATATTCATGGTCTTGCACGTCACCAGCAGCAAATACACCCTCTACACTAGTTTCTGGTGAACCGTGTTTAGTCACGATGTAACCTATCTCATCTAATTCCAATTGTCCCTGAAATAAAGAAGTATTCGGCGTGTGACCAATAGCGTAGAATAAGCCTTTCGCTGTCAGTTTGGTTTCTTCTCCAGTTTTGTTATTGCGGACTACTATCCCTTCCATGTGACCATTACCGAATATATCTACAGTTTCAGTGTTCCAATGCACTTGGATTTTAGGATTACTCAATACTCGATCCTGCATGGCTTTAGAAGCCCGCATTTTATCAGAACGCACTAACAAATTCACTTTCGAGCCGTATTTAGTCAGATAAATCGACTCTTCCGCCGCCGAGTCACCCGCACCAACTACAGCTAATTCTGCGCCGTGGAAAATTGGCGTTGCACCATCGCAAATTGCACAAGCAGAAATTCCCCGACTCCAAAATTGATGTTCACTGGGTAAACCCAAACGTTTAGCAGTCGCACCAGTGGCAATAATTATAGTGTGCGCCTTGACTTCCCTTTCTTCAGAGCGGATAGTAAAAGGACGCTGACTCAAATCAACGGCAATCACATCCTCAGTATATAACTCAGCCCCCCAACGCTCCGCCTGCGCCTTCATCCTATCCATTAATTCCGGCCCGGTTATCCCTTGGGGAAACCCAGGAAAATTCTCTACTTCCGTTGTCGTCATCAGCTGTCCGCCAGGGAGACCCCCTGCTTGGAAACCTTCAAATACCACAGGTTTTAAATTGGCTCGTCCAGCATAAATAGCCGCAGTATAACCTGCTGGCCCAGAACCGATAATTACTAAGTTTTCTACAGTCGGGTTAGTCATAATAATTATCCGAACTCATAACGACTACGTTTAATATAGCATAACATATGAGTCAGGCAAGCGATCGCCTCTCCGCCTAACAAGGTAAAACTAGTAATCAGGTGCTAAGAGATGATTTTAGGAATTACGCAAGTGGCATATTTTTTGCCTCCCCTACTTAATATATAAATAGATGTTAAAACCCTAGTTTCAGACATTTTTTGGATAATTTCACCATCTATGTTTAATGAGTTTCGGAACTAACTTTAATTTAGCTTTTGCCAAAAAATATTTGTAAATTTAGGGATTTTGAAAGCCATGACCATCAAACATGGCAGTCATTAACTCTAGGCTTAGAGAAAGATTTGACATATTAAATTTCATGAGTTTGAATAGCAGCAGAAAATGCTAAAACTAAGCAAACATCAGGAGCAGTTGCCATGACCATGCCAAAATCAGAGTTATTAGAGAAAATTCGCCAACAGTTTGACTCTTCCCCCTACCCTAGAATTGCTGTAGAAGAATCTCCTAAAAACTTTCCTTGGTTACTTTATATTCATAACTTAGTTACACCTTACTATTTAAGAAACCAGAAAGTTG
>JBODRP010000121.1:0-14930 GCA_050633005.1 Trichormus sp.
GGGTGGCTGAATTAATTGCGAATTGCGAATTGCGAATTGCGAATTGGTTTTATGGGTATTAGTAATTACTTGCTTGTTGGAGTTTATGCAATTGTGGCATCCACCATTTTTAGTTTTTATAAGCTCATTTTGGTGGGGAAAAATGTTAATCGGTAATGCTTTTACTTGGGCAGATTTCCCCTATTATTTTATTGGCTGTGGGTTAGGATGGCTGTGGTTACGGGTGATAATTCGGGGAGTCAAGCTAGACTAATTGACCCTCCAAATTTAGATTTTAAACTTTGGATTGCCGAATTGAATCTAAAATCCAAAATCTAAAATTGATGAATCCCCAAACTGCATCCCTTGATGGGTGCAGTCAATCTAAAATCTAAAATCCGTCTTGAAAAGTTGAGCCACTGCGTTGGACGGGTTTCCCGGCTTATAGCAAGTGGCGTTCCTACGGCGGGAAACCCGCCTACAGAACTTTCCGCAAAATCTAAAATTGATTGACTTCTTTTGCTATATCAAAACCTCTGCTGCTTCCATAGCATTGATTTGGTCGAGAATGTGCCAAAGTTCTTGTAACATTGGTTCTAAGCCAGTGCGAGTTACCGCAGAAATCAAGAAAACAGGAACATGAGAGAGATGATTTAACTCTGTAGCTAGTGCATCTAAATCTACAGTTTCCCTATCAACGGCATCAATTTTATTTAATGCCAAAATTTGCATTCTTTGCTCCAAACCGCGTCCGTAGGCTGCTAATTCTTGCTGAATTGTTTGGTAATCTCGGATGACATCATCACTAGTAGCATCTATTAAATGCAGCAGTACCCGTGTGCGTTCAATGTGGCGTAAGAAATCATGTCCCAAACCTGCACCTTCAGCAGCACCTTCAATGAGTCCAGGGATATCAGCAAAAACTGTACCATCACCTGTGGGTTTTCTGACTACACCTAAATTGGGGATGAGAGTGGTAAAAGGGTAGTCAGCAATTTTGGGACGTGCAGCTGATAAAGAAGAAATTAAGGTAGACTTACCAGCATTGGGTAAACCAATAATTCCTACTTCCGCTAAAAGTTTCAATTCTAAACGTAGCAGTTTTCTTTCCCCTGGTAGTCCTGGGAGAGCGTATTCTGGGGCGCGGTTACGGTTACTCAAAAAGTGCTGATTTCCCAAGCCACCTTTACCACCTTCAGCAATAATTAGGTTTTGGTTAGGTTCAGTTAAATCTCCTATAAAATCACCTGTTTCGGCATCATAAATTACTGTGCCACAGGGAACTTTAATAATTAAATCTTTTCCTGATGCACCCGTGCAGTTATTGGGGCCGCCACGTCCGCCATTGTCGGCTTTAAATAGATGATTGTAGCGGAAATCTAAAAGGGTTTGCAGATTTTCTACTGCTAAGAAAATTACTGAACCACCTCGTCCACCGTTGCCACCAGAGGGGCCACCAGCAGGTACATATTTTTCTCTACGGAAGGCGACAATACCATCCCCACCTTTTCCCGCTTCTACTTCAATTTTTGCTTGGTCGATAAATTGCATAATTAGTCAATGATCAATGGTCAAAGGTCAATAGTTATTTAGTTGCTGAAATATAATAATGGTGCGTCATTACCATGCACGCACCTTCAAGATTACTATGTTCTCTAACTAGTTTTTTTGTCTGAGACCTTCTTATTACTATTATGCCAAATAGAGGCGGTGAATCGCGTCTCTAGCAACTAGATATATTCCGAAACATCCTCTTGGCATTCATCTGCCAAATAGGAGAGGGCGCGGAAGCGTAAGCCTACAAGTTGTTCATATATGGGGTTAATTTTACACAATGGCGGAATGTGGACGATTTTGCGCCCAAATAGGGTGACATCTCGCTCAAAGGGACATTGGGAAGGAATCATTTTACACAAAAACCGGGCGATTCTGGGGTCTTTGACATCTAAGCCATCAAGCCAGTCGCGGAGGGGTGTCAGCGCATCTGGTGATGGGGCTGTGAGTGTGGCGACGACGATAGGATCTGCTGGTTGTTTGCCTTCTAGGGTGTGACGTAGGGCTGTGAGGATGTCTTGTGGTTCGCCTAGAGCTTGACAAAATTGATGGAGGACTTGATCTTCACTGGGGGAATATGTACCATCTGCGATCGCTACCATCACAGCTGTACGCAAAAAATTCTCGGCAGCTGGTGTATGCTTACCTAAAACTGTTGCCAGTTCTTCTGGGGTAATGACTTGTAGTGAGTCCCATTCTAGACAAGGGGCTAATTCATCCTTGGTGATACTAGCAATTAATTGCTGTTCTTGTTCGTCAAAGTTACCATCAGCCCAAGCTATGGTTAGCAGTCCCCGCAACCAAGCGGCTATCTGTTCGCTGCTGTAGGGTGATTGAACAACAGTTGTCATAAACTTACGCCTTGTGGTGTCCTCAGTTCATCATAAGCTATGGGTATGGGCTATTGGGCATGGGGCATGGGGCATGGGGCATGGGGCATTGGGCATTGGGCATTGGGCATTGGGCATTGGGCATTGGGGTTGGGGTTGGGGTGTTTCAAAGGTTACATCTTCATATACGTCTGCGATCGCACAACGAAAGTCTATACTAGCTAAGTATATTTCCTGTTGAATTTCAAGCGGTGTAGGGAAGATGACTATTAGCTATTGACTGTTGACTATGGTTAATTAGTCAACTTACTAAATGTATATTATGGCAAATCTAGCTGTTGTTAGATGTTGTGATTCTCTTGTATGTCTTAATCTACAACTGTTGCACCGAGAGATAGACTTGTGGATAGAATATTAGAGCGATCGCATGAACTTAAACAAGCTTTATTAGATTTTGTTTTGGATGCTGAAGGAGAACTAGCACAAGCATTAGAAACCTATGCAGCCGCACAGTCACGCCGTGGGAGTGGAGATAGTCAACAGCAAGATTTAATTATTGATAACTTTCTTATTGAAGGTAAAGTTAGCGAACAATCACCAATAGATTTATTTATTCAAAATTGTACAGATATTACAGAGAGCGATCGCCTGTTACTTGCTAGTTGGCATCGCAGTTTTATGGGATTATTTGCAATTACGAAAATTGACAGTGATCGCTTAGAGTTAAGAAACTGGTTGACTGATAAATATTATATAATTAAGCCTAATAATTCCCAAATATTCAAAGCAATTTCACGATTAAGACCAGAGGAAATATTATTAACTAGAATTGCCCCTATTACTGATGATTACTGGACATTTTTTGGACAATATACCCTCTTGGGCAAGCTTGGTAAACCAAAATTAGCGGTAGCTATTGGCAATTTCAAAGAAAATTATACAGATTATCTTTACAGCGATGCACCAGACTTACTAGCAGCAGCTTGGCAGTCTGTATCCCAATACCACGAACAATTTATTGATTTTTTCGGCAGTGATGAAATTACCTTACCTGGATATCAACTAAATCAAAAAATCGGAGAATTTCAAGAGATAATCACAGAGCAACGCCTAGCAGCATTAGGAATTAATCAAAATAAATCTCTGAGTGAATTAGCAGCAGAATCTGGTGTTTCTGAAGCAGAAATCCAAGCCGTAGCTAAAGAAGCGGGTGCTGATACAAAATTAGTGTCTCAGATATTTAATCATCAGAGTAGCACCAGTAAAATGGTAATGCCAAAAGTTGATTTACCTGCGGAACTAAAAAAAGCAGAACAAGTCACCGCCATTTCTCATCCCCGTTGGGGACAGATGTTTTTACCAACCTATAGTAAATTTGCAACACTATTAACAGCAGAAGATTGGCAAAGTATTGATGGTGCTGAAAAACTGATTCGTCATTATCTAGAAGATAAAACGATTAACGCGTTTATTTGGCATCGTTTAGCCCAAAATTATCCCAATTCTTTAGAAAAATTATTACAAAATTATTTACAACGTCCAGAATTTAATCTCAATCATGACTTAGATAACTTACTGCAAGAATTTCATAAACCCCTCCAACCAGATTTACCAGAAATTGCCAGTGTACCCCTACATCTCCATGAATTATTTCAAGAAGCTGTCGTAGAGGTACATAAGTCTAAACCCAAGGGAAAGGGGCAACAAAAGTCAGTAAAAGGGTTTGGTAATTCGTAATTCGTAATACCGCTACGCGGAAGCAAGCTCGTAATTCGTGATTAATATTGGATGTTCCTCCCCCTGCTCCCCTGCTCCCTGCTCCCCTGCCTATTTCCCCTGGGTAGAAACTGTTAACACCTGGGGAGGTGTCGCATCGGGGGGATAGAGAAAGTCTACTTCTACTAATCTGCGATCGCCTGTTTTCATGTTTAATACAGCTAATGCTTCCCCTAGTTGTCCTCTCCTCTGTACTAGGTGGATAAAATTAGTTACAGGCTGGCCATTGTCGTCTCTATGGCGGATTCTGACGCTACCTCTAAAGAAGACTTGACGGGCTAAAGTAGTAAAAAATCTTAGTCCCGGTTGTGTGAGTTTGTCTTCCTTGAGTGGCGTTTGTATAGATATACTCACAGTTTGGGATGTGGGTGTATTATTATACAGTGGTAATTTTAAACTATATTGAATAGCATAATTCCCGTGGGCGCGGTAAGCAGTGTCAGGATAACGTACCAAAAGCGGCGCACTTTGAATTTGCTCTGTTCCTAATGTGCCACCATGCAAAGTACTAAGGGCGTAAGAAAATGCTTGTCCGGTTTGGGGAATACTTAAATACTTAGATTTGGGACTATCAACTATAAAAGCTCGCCATTGTGTCCCCCGTGCAACCCCAGCCACTCGGCCATAAATGCGGGGTTTACCAGTTTCTTCTAAAGGTGTCGGAACTTTATCCCTAGGACTTGATACGTCACTATTATTTAATAAGTCTTGCCATTCTTCCAGTGTCGGCGCACGCTCACTACCATCAGTATTAGTACGGGCAAACATAGCCAAACTAGCTGCATAAACTGTACCATTACTCCGCAATCTGGCCAATGTTGACCTACCGTTCAGGGGTGGTGTAAGTCCTTTGACGGGAATAGGTTGATTGAGTAACATTCGACTTTCCCCGGCTGGAATTAGGATTTGAGGGGGAAAAATATCTTGTCGTCTTCCTCTTAAGATATCAGACATAACGCGATCGCCAGGCCCAGCAAATACGTTACCTAATAAATTCGGACTCACAGCAGGTAACTGAATAAACGGCGCATCCGGTTGACTTAAATAACTTGCCCCTTGCAACACATTCACTGTTACTGATTCAGCAGTAGGGTTATGTAAAATTATCCCTAAATATAATGAGCGTAAATCCTCTGGTGGTTCAGCCTTGGCAACATGGTGAGCAAACACATCAAACCTACCCCGAAAGGGAAAATTCAAATGTGCCGATGGGACTTTTTTGCCCTCCGGTGGAAAAGTCGAAAGTAAAACCCCTTCTTTTAAAACCAATTCAGGACTATTGCTATTAAAAGTGGGAACTGTATCCAACTGTCCTGGTAATGGACGCACTTGTTGAGGTTGTACCACTTCTTCCGGTGGTGCAGCAGGAGTTGATTGAGCAACGAGTAAGCTTAGTAATAAATCCAACATAGCGTGAAAATATTCATCTCTCTATTTGAAACTATTGGGCATGGGGCTAATCAATTCAAAATTCAAAATTCAAAATTCAAAATTAAGGAATTTTGGGGCATCGGGCATTGTCAATATAATCTACCTTGTCTCCCTTGTCTCCCCTACACCCCTACACCCCCACACCCCTACACCCCTACATCCCCACACTCCCACACCCCGACGCTAGCGACTTATAAAAGTGCCAAATTGTTAATAATTAATAAGAAATCTGTCAAAACTTCTACTAAATTTTCTTGATTTAAAACTGGAACATGAACAAATATACAATGGGCTGTCAGTTGATTTCGTCCTAAGTAGTCCAGTACAGAATAGTAAAGTCCCTCACAAACAAATTTACCGCAGTCATCACTAATATCAGTTACCTTTGCACCTGAGACTAATTTTTTGACATCGATAGTTGTCTGTAAAAAGCTTTCTCCACGGCTAGCACCAAGTTCTAGACTTAATTTTTGCCGACTTGCAGCCATGCCACAACAGACTATGTAATCTGGTTGGTATGTCTTTATTTTTGCTATCACCCGATAACTAGCAAGCTCGATATCTACAGGTAACAGTCGCAAAAAATTTAAATCATAGGGGAGTGAGTCGAGTTTAGCGACTTCAAATAATAAATCATCAGAAGAATTTGACGGTTGATTTTCCAGCCAAGTGTCAAAAGAAGTTAATAGTATTCTTTTCTTCATGGAAAATATTATTTAGAATAGAAACACGTTCCATAAATAATTTACAAGGAATAAGTCGATGCCAGTCATTGCGGTTATAGACTACGACATGGGTAATTTGCATTCTGTTTGCAAAGGATTAGAAAAAGCCGGGGCAACTCCAAAAGTAACTGATTCACCCAAGGATTTAGCTAAGGCTGATGCGGTTGTCTTACCTGGAGTGGGAGCATTTGATCCCGCAGTTCAACATATCCGCCAACGAGATTTAGAACAACCCATTAAGGATATAATCGCATCTGGCAAACCCTTCTTAGGTATCTGTTTAGGACTACAAATTCTGTTTGAATCTAGTGCGGAAGGAACTCAACCAGGATTAGGAATTGTGCGGGGAAAAGTGAAGCGGTTTGTCCATGAACCCGGAATTACAATTCCCCACATGGGATGGAATCAGCTGCAATTAACTCAACCAAAAAGTATTTTATGGGAGCATTTGCCTCCTCAACCTTGGGTATATTTTGTGCATTCCTACTATGTTGACCCCATTGAACCGCAAGTCCGCGCTGCAACTGTTACCCACGGTACGCAAACTATCACAGCGGCCATTGCCCATGAAAACCTGATGGCAGTACAATTTCACCCAGAAAAATCATCTAATATTGGCTTGCAAATCTTGTCTAATTTTGTTTCGCAAGTACGGGAAAAAATCGCCGCTTAATAATGACATGAAAACTTAGAGCTTCGTCATTTGTTCTCAGTCATTATGATTTTGCTACATACTATTGAGTATGGACTATTGACTGTTGACGATTGACTAATGAGTCTAAGAATTTACGGGAATCGCCAAATTAAAACTTTACCAGGGCAAGAAACCCGACCCACCAGTGCGCGGGTTAGGGAGGCAGTTTTTAATATTTGGCAGGGAGAAATTACAGGTTGTCGCTGGCTGGACTTATGCACCGGTACAGGTTCAATGGGTGCAGAAGCTTTGTGTAGAGAAGCCAGTTTGGTGGTTGGAATTGAAAAATCAAGTCGTGCTTGTGCTGTAATTCAACACAACTGGCAGCAATTAGCACAGGCAAATCAAACATGGCAAGTGTTGCGGGGCGATGTCATCCAGCAGCTAAAACACTTATCAGAGCAGCAGTTTGATAAAATTTATTTTGATCCACCCTATGCTAGTGGATTATATCAAGCGGTATTGGAAGCGATCGCTCACTATCAATTATTAGATGCCAACGGTGAAATTGCTGTTGAGCATAACCCCCAAGGATGGACAGATATAGTAATTCCTCATTGGGAAATCTGCCGTGAAAAAGTTTACGGTAACACTGCACTCACTTTCTACAGGATGAGGGAGTAGGGAGTAGGGTCTAGGGAAAGAAAATCTCTCCCCCTGCCCCCTACCTCTAATTAACCACCCAACTCATTGGGGCGTTTGTATTGCTTGTAGGCAGCGTAAAACAACCCAGCGAGGGTAACGACAATTAAACCAAGCACAATACCTGAAAGCAGGGGTTCAACCACTTTAAGTCTCCTGTTTACGATTTTCAACATTTATTTCCCGCTTATAATTTTACCAAATTGGGGATGAATCCCGCTTGATATAAAGATTTTGGACAATGGCTATTCGGGAGGAAAGTCCCAGATATGCTTGCAGTCAGCATCAAGAACTTTTAAGCTATGTGTAGGAAATGAAAATTTTTGAAAACAACTAGATTTTGACAGCACAACTTTTGGAAAACCAGATTACTAAACCTGAAACTCTGATGAAGCAGTTCGCCTTAATGGCTCTGGCGATACTGTTAGCAGTCTTTTTGGGCTTTTTTGGTGTTCAGATGATACAAGCCTCTGATCCATACGTCAAGAGTGTTCTGGCGTTAGAAGGCAACCAAGTACAAGGACACGCTATCTTTCAAATCAATTGTGCTGGCTGTCATGGTTTAGAAGCAGACGGCCGAGTCGGCCCTAGTTTACAAGGTGTTTCTAAACATAAGTCTAAGTATGGACTGATTCATCAAGTCATTAGTGGTAAGACCCCTCCCATGCCGAAATTCCAGCCCAATACCCAAGAAATGGCAGACCTTTTGAGTTATTTAGAAACTTTATAGCCTAGTATATTTACCACAGTTAGCAAGTAGGTGAAGCATCATTTTTAATTAGGGCTTACTGAAAAAGTTCTTTGGTGTAGACAGGGAACGGGATTGAGGGTTGGGGGAACAATTGTACCCTGATTTTTTCCAATTTTTTGGAGTCAAAAAATTGAAGATGCAAGCTTTTTAAGCCTTATATCCCCATTCTCTTGCACTTTTTTCTCCAAAAATGACCGTGAATTGGTTACGAGTAAAGAGTTTTAAATTTATTCAGCAGACTCTAATTACACAGAGCTAACATGGCTCAACCTGAGAAGCAGTGATGGGAATTGAGGGAATCTATAGAGGATAGCTTTAGTCAAAGCTAAAATCTGATTATCTTAAATAAAGATAAGCGATCGCTTGTTATTTGTCCGTACCTCTGCTTGCATGAATCAGTAGATTCCTGTTATCCCTGTTGACAGAGGTTAATCACAGGTTACTTAGAGCAGACATCAAAACTCATGATTAAGTATCATTTAATGAATGTAAACTGGCTGGTGGTTGAGGAATAAACTTCTATGAAAGCGATGATTCTCGCAGCAGGTAAAGGTACTCGTGTTCGTCCTATTACCTATACAATTCCCAAACCGATGATTCCTATCCTGCAAAAGCCAGTGATGGAATTTTTACTGGAACTGCTCCGCCAACATGGATTTGACCAGATTATGGTCAATGTCAGCCATTTGGCTGAAGAAATTGAAAACTATTTCCGTGATGGTCAACGGTTTGGTGTAGAGATTGCCTATTCTTTTGAAGGTAAAATTGATGACAATGGTAAACTAGTAGGGGAAGCTATTGGTTCGGCTGGAGGAATGCGCCGTATCCAAGATTTTTCACCATTTTTCGATGATACTTTTGTGGTACTATGCGGTGACGCTTTAATTGATCTCGATTTGACTGAAGCGGTGAAGTGGCATAAATCTAAAGGTTCAATTGCCACCATTATTACTAAATCCGTTCCGAAAGAAGAAGTTTCCAGTTACGGTGTAGTAGTAACTGATGAAGATAGTCGTGTCAAAGCCTTCCAAGAAAAACCCTCAGTAGAGGAGGCACTTAGCACCAATATCAACACAGGTATTTACATTTTTGAACCAGAGGTATTTAAATACATACCTTCTGGGGTGGAATATGATATTGGTAGCCAATTATTTCCCAAATTAGTAGAAATTGGTGCGCCCTTCTACGCCATTCCTATGGATTTTGAATGGGTGGATATCGGTAAAGTCCCAGACTACTGGCGAGCAATTCGCGGTGTATTATTGGGTGAAATTAAAAATGTGCAAATCCCTGGTCATGAAGTTGCACCCGGTATTTACACTGGCTTAAATGTAGCTGTGAATTGGGACAAAGTAGATATCACAGGCCCAGTTTATATTGGGGGCATGACCAGAATAGAAGACGGAGCAAAAATTGTTGGGCCAGCAATGATTGGCCCTAACTGTTGGATATGCAGTGGCGCAACAGTTGATAACAGTGTCATCTTTGAATGGTCACGTTTAGGGCCTGGAGTGCGGTTAGTTGATAAATTGGTCTTTGGACGTTACTGCGTAGATAAAACCGGATCAGCGATTGATGTACAAGCTGCTGCTTTAGATTGGTTGATTACCGATGCACGCCAAACACCACCAGAACATACTCCCGTAGAACGCCAAGCAATTGAGGAGTTGCTAGGGACAAATGTAAGTTAGTTAGGGCAGGGGTGTAGGGGTGTAGGGGTGTAGGGGAGCAGGGGGAGCAGGGGGAGCAGGGGGAGCAGGGGGAGCAGGGGGAGAAAAATACAATGCCCAATGCCCAATGCCCCATGCCCCATGCCCCATGCCCCATGCCCCATGCCCCATGCCCCATGCCCCATCTTAACTATTGAGATATGTGTATCTTCTGAGACTTTGTTCGTAGGTTTGTAGCAGTCTTTGGGACTCAGCGAGGGTGATGTGCTTTTCTTCTAAGGCTTTTTCACAACGCTGGCGGATGTTTTCTACCATATCCTCAGAGTCATACTGCACGTAGCTAACTACTTCACTCATGGTGTCGCCTTTGACTACGTGTTCAATTTGGTAGCCTTTCGGGGTCAATTGAATATGAACTGCGTTGGTGTCGCCAAAGAGGTTGTGTAAATTACCCATAATTTCTTGGTAAGCACCATTGAGGAACATTCCCAAGTAGTAGGGTTCTCCTGGTTGGAAGGTGTGCAGTTCTAAGACTGATTTGACATCCCGCAGGTCAATAAAACGGTCAATCTTACCATCACTATCACAGGTGAGATCAGCTAAAATCCCTCGCCGTGTTGGTTCTTCGTCTAGGCGATGGATAGGCATAATGGGGAATAGCTGATCGATCGCCCAGCAATCTGGTGCTGATTGAAACACGGAAAGATTAATGTAGTAGATGGAAGCCATGATTTTTTCTAGGTCTTCCAGTTCATCGGGTACGTAATCATGCTGTCTGATAATGTTCAAAATTTTCTGACAGCAAGCCCAGTATAGGCGTTCGGCTTTAGCCCGTTCTCTCAGGCGCAAAATTCCCAAGTTAAAGCGGCTGATAGCTTCTTCTTTAAATTGGGTTGCGTCGTGATAGAACTCTTGATAGTTCTCTTTGTTAATTGATTGGTAGGTTTCCCACAGATAATTAATGACTGGAGATTCACCTTCCTGGGGCGGTTCTGGTAAATCTAGGGGAACATCACTGGTACTGAGGACATCAAAAATTAGTACCGACTGATGGGAGGCGATCGCTCGACCACTTTCACTGAGCAGGGTAGGTACAGGTATCTGACGTTCCGCACAGGTATCTTTTAACTCTGCTACGATGTCGTTAGCATAGTTCTGCATATTATAGTTTTTTGAAGCGTAGAAATTGGTCTGAGAACCGTCATAATCTACACCCAAGCCACCACCAACATCGAGGTATTTCATATCTGCACCCTGTGCTGCTAGTTCCACGTAGATGCGGCTAGCTTCTTGAATGGCATCTTTAATGACGTTAATGGCGGAGATTTGCGAACCGATATGGAAGTGCAACAACTGCAAAGAACCCAATAAATCAGCATCGCGCAATTTGTCCACGGCTTGGATAATTTCAGGAATAGTCAGCCCAAATTTAGCGCGATCGCCTGTGGATGTACCCCAACGTCCCATGCCTTGAGTACTTAATTTAGCCCGTACTCCCAAAATTGGTTTAATACCCAATTGTAGGCTAGCAGCAATTACCAAATCGACTTCTTCAATCTGTTCTAAGACGATAATTGGGGTTTGTCCTAGTCTTTGGGCTAACATTGCTGTTTCGATGTATTCCCGGTCTTTGTAGCCGTTGCAAACGAGCAATGCGCCTGGGGTATCCAATAAAGCTAAGGCGATCATTAATTCTGGTTTAGAACCAGCTTCTAAACCAAACTGATGAGGTTTGCCAAACCTAACTAAATCTTCGATTAAATGGCGTTGTTGATTGCACTTGACAGGAAACACGCCACGATATACACCAGGGTAATTATAGCGGGCGATCGCCTTGGCAAAACAAGCATTTAACCGTTCAATCCGGTCTTCTAAAATATCTGAAAAACGAATCAGGAGAGGAAGCCCCAAATTACGCTGTTTCAAGGCGTTGACGAGTTCAAACAAATCAAGAGAACCGCCGCGATCGCCTTTGGGAGAAACAGTCACATGACCAGCCGCATTAATCGAAAAATAAGGTTGTCCCCAACCTTCAATCCGATATAAATCTTCGCTATCCTCAATTTTCCAAGCGCGAGATACATCTCCTGTACTTGGTGGTAACAGCTTTTTGTGTTTGTGACCTTTTCCTTCAAGCTTATTAACGTTGGACGGTACTTTTACCACCTCGTCTGATGTAGCAGTTGATTCAACACCCATGTCTGACCTCTGTGTTTCACCCACGAATAAACAATTTAACATGACGCGGAAGTCCCCACCCTCAACTCTTAGTAGGGTGGGGTAGTGACGCTTGCGGCGACGATTGACCCCCGAACGACATCAACCTCTACTGTTGATTAGTGAGTGGGGTCGGGTAGGAGTCGCCAATCTTTGAGTTTGGCAGCCTATCAATCCAATCCTCAACCAACTGGGTAACTGTCTTTTCCTTGTCTTGTGCATAAGCCTTGAGCTTGTCATGTCGCCTAGAAGAAATGCGAATATGTAAGTCTTTTTTCTCCATAAATATGTACATAATGCGAACATATTTATGGTAATGTATAAATGGTCGATGACCCGCCCAACTGTCTCGGAACAGATAGGTCAAGTAGCGGTAATACGCTTACCACAGAAAGAGCAGAGATTGGGGAAGACGTAAGCCTAGCTGGTTAACCATTGTTGTAAATCCAAGGTGAACGTGTCGTAAAGTTATAACCTTGCGGAAGGCGAGGTTCTGCCTGTGGAGGGAGAGTGAGACTTGGATCGGGTTGAGTCCCGAATACCCTTGTGGTATGCCCAACAGAGCGTCACCCAATGAAGCGGGAAGCCCAAAAGACGAATAAGACCGTCATTTGCTAGTTGAAATTGGAAGCCCCTTTTTCAGCGTTCGCGCTAGCGTTCCGCAGGAAAGCAAAAAGGGGTACTTCACCGCATTCATTTGGCAACGTATATGCACTTAGAGATAATTTCTGAGATAAACTCTGATTGGTCGTTCGTCATCAGTTATTAGTAATTAGTCAAAAGTCGGTAGCAAAAAACTCTGAGGCTCTAGACTATGGACTTTTGGCTTTTGACTTGGGACTAGATAAAAATTTTATTAAGTTTTGGGAGATAGCAATGGAGCGCACATTCTTAGCAATTAAGCCTGATGGCGTACAACGTGGACTGGTAGGCGAAATTATCCGTCGCTTTGAAACCAAAGGTTTTACCCTTGTTGGTTTGAAGTTTTTACAAGTCAGTCAGGAATTAGCCCAAAAACACTATGATGTCCACCGTGAAAGACCATTCTTCCCCAGTCTAGTGGAATTTATCACCTCCGGCCCAGTAGTAGCGATGGTTTGGGAAGGTGATGGTGTGATTGCTGCTGCCAGAAAAATGATTGGTGCAACCAATCCCCTAACCGCAGAACCAGGAACAATTCGGGGTGATTTCGGCATTAATATTGGTCGTAACCTCATCCACGGTTCTGACGCACCAGAAACTGCTGTAAGAGAAGTCAGCCTCTGGTTCACAGATGCAGAATTAGTCAACTGGCAACCCCATTTAACACCTTGGTTGCATGAATAGTTAGATGGGGCATGGGGGATGGGGCATGGGGCAGGGGGCAATTCAATTCAAAATTCAAAATTCAAAATTCAAAATTGAAGAGAGAGTTTTACTCCCCCTGCTCCCTTGCTCCCTGCTCCCCTGCCCCCTTGTCTACCCTCCAGCCTCCATTCCCTCACTCTTCGGTGACAGTACGTTTGGAAAATCCCCAGGTTAAAATCAGGGCGATCGCGGTAATCATTACCCATTCTGGTGGGACAAAATCATCGTTTACTACCTTCAATAACAGGCGTAATCCCACTAGAGCAACTGTAATATATCCTGCGTCTTCTAGGTTTTCAAATTCGTCTAACCATCTGATAAATAAACCCGCCATGAAGCGGAGGGTGATAATACCAATTGTTGTACCCGTTAGCACTAACCACTTTTCTTGAGATACAGCGATCGCAGTTGTGACACTATCTAAAGAAAATGCTAAGTCAGTAAAGGCAATTACTGGTATTGCTTGCCACAGTGAATTAAAACGTGGCCCGTGATGATGTTCGTTTTCTGTGTCTTGTGAGGTAAAGTGTTGGAATACCAACCACAACAGGTATGCAGCACCGAGGAGTTCAAATTGCCAAAACTTTTGGACTTCAGTGGCAGTCAACAGTAAGGTAATTCGCAGCACATAGGCAACGACTAAACCAATGTTGAGTGCCTGACGCTCCAGTTTTTTATCATCTAGCCCTTGGGCTATGGCTGCAAGTGCGATCGCATTATCAGCAGATAGCACTGCTTCTAAAAATATCAATATCAGCAGGACTATAGAAGCTTCAATGCTGAGATGAAAGTGCAGGTAGTCAAAAATTTGGTCTAGCATTCCAGGTTTCTCAAGCAGGGAAAATAAAAAATTAACAGGGATAGTTAGTTTAATCTAAAAACCGCAACAAATTGCTACCTTAATTCAGCTTAACCTGTAGGTGGTAAATTCTGGGGAGTTTTATTGATCGAGTGTAAAACCCCATCCCTTTATGGGTGGGGATGAAAGCGAGTCAGCTAATATATTTCTATCAAAGTCTACCGACTAAACCCTTATGCCTGGCAGTCTTGGGTAACAATTTCTTCCCGAATTTGATAATGGCAAAGCCTGTAAAAAACATAAACAAGCCATAAATAGCAGCAGCAATTCCCATATCTGGATTTTTCAAAAGTCCTGTTGTGATAGCGAATGCTAGGGAGGTATTTTGAAACCCAACTTCTATCGCAATACATATTTGCTGGCGAATATTGAGTTGGCATAGTTTGGCGATGAAGAATCCTGCTAGGGTTGAGGTCAAATTTAACGCGATCGCCCCTAAACCCACTTGTAAAATA
>JBODRP010000122.1:0-14928 GCA_050633005.1 Trichormus sp.
TACTCATTACTCATTACTCATTACTCATTACTCATTACTCATTACTCATTACTTTAGATTTTGGGTGGCTACTAACAGATGTTCATGAACTGTTGGAGAAGCGGCAATAATCAAGCCTGGTAAACTGTAGTCTTGACAAGTGTGTAGGGGAGGTGGGGTTTTGCCGTCTAGAGTGGTGACAATACAGCCAGCTTCTCTTGCTAGAAACGCCAGTGCAGCACCATCGATAAATTTACCTTTTCTAATGACTGCACCACTTAAGTCACCAGTCAACATACCATTGACATTGGGAATTGCTGTTTGGCTGGAGTAATCATTTTCTACGCTAATAACTTTATACAAGTTTTTTAATGCAGGTGCGATCGCATTCATTCCCCAACCCAACAATATATTAGGAGCAAAGGAAGTTATCTGCAAAGGTTGACAGGCGGCTAAGTTCATTTCTAGTGTGCCGTGAAAAGTACCTTCACCCCGCAGTGCATAATAATAAGTATTTTGAGCAGGTGAGATGGCTATGACTGCCTCAAAGTCATCTGGATTTAAAATACTGAGAATAATCTGATAATTAGAATGTCCATCCATATAAAATTTCGTGCCGTCGATAGGGTCAAGGGTGACTAAATAATCACCGTCTGCACCTAGTTCAGTTGCACGAAAATATTTAGTGTTCCGAGAACTTTCGTATTCTTCTCCGTAAAAGCGAATGTCTGGGAATAGACCTAATAATGTTACTTCTACCAAATTTTGAATTGCTAAATCTGCATCTGTCAAAGCTGCTGCAAAAAAGTTGTCTCCTTGTTCTTTGGCTGGTAGTGTGGCAATTTTTGATTGCATAGAACGAGCGTAAGCAGCTGCAACTTTGAGATTAGGAAGTAAAGTTTCCAAAATCAAGCGCGCATTTAATGCTGTTTTAAACATCTCAATCAAATCCCAGATTGAATCAGGCATCAAAATCATACCGCAAACTTGATTGGTGCAGCTTGCTCACTGGTTACGACCTTTGTAGAAAGACAGGGGTGTAGGGGTGTAAGGGTGTGGGGGTGTAGGGGTTAATATGGATATTGGTGTTGGGTTTCCTTGCGTCAACCCAACCTACTGGCGTGGCAAGGCTAAAATAGTGCATTAGATGGGAAAAATAACCGCAGATGCACGCAGATAAACGCCGATAAAACAGATGTTTCTAACGCAAGAGTTAAGACTTGCCACGCTACTAATATTGTGTTAGCTGTTAATCAAATAAATCCAAGTCTGTGACAGCACCGACGCTACTAGAGGCGACTAATTTGGCATATTTGCCTAAGATGCCTGTTTTATAACGGGGTGGACGGGGTTGCCATTTGGCGCGACGAGTGGCTAATTCTTCATCAGAAATGTTGATTTGTAATAAGCGAGAATTAGCGTCAATAGTGATGCTATCACCTTCTTCTACTAGAGCGATCGCACCACCAACGGCTGCTTCTGGTGCAACGTGTCCTACTACCATGCCATAAGTACCGCCAGAGAAACGTCCATCGGTAATTAAGCCGACGCTATCACCTAAACCTGCCCCAATAATGGCTGAGGTGGGTGCTAACATTTCTCGCATACCGGGGCCGCCTTTCGGGCCTTCGTAGCGGATGATAATCACATCACCGGCTTTAATCTTACCTGCAAGGATGGCATCTAAACATTCTTCTTCGGAGTCAAATACCCGTGCGGGGCCGGTAATAATGGGATTTTTTACCCCGGTAATTTTAGCTACCGCTCCCTCTGTCGCTAAATTGCCTTTGAGGATGGCTAAGTGTCCTTGGGCATACATGGGTTTATCCCAAGAACGAATTACATCTTGATTTGCGGGGGGTTCATCGGCAACATCTGCTAAAATTTCGGCGATGGTTTTACCGGTGATGGTGATACAATCTCCGTGAAGTAACCCATGCACAAGTAGCATTTTCATTACTTGGGGAATACCGCCAGCTTTGTGTAAATCTGTGGCAACATACCGACCACTGGGTTTTAAATCACACAAAACGGGTACACGACCACGGATAGTTTCAAAGTCATCTAGAGTTAGTTCTACACCAGCCGCGCGCGCGATCGCTAAAAAATGTAATACGCTATTGGTTGAACCACCGACAGCCATAATTACCGAAATAGCATTTTCTATAGATTTGCGAGTAATAATTTGTCGGGGTAAGAGTTGGTTACGAATCGCTTCTACTAATACTTTAGCTGATTCTTCGGTGCTGTCGGCTTTTTCGTCATCTTCGGCTGCCATTGTAGACGAATAGGGTAAACTCATGCCCATTGCTTCAAAGGCTGAGGACATAGTATTAGCTGTGTACATCCCGCCGCAAGAACCCGCACCAGGACAAGCACGGCGTTCTACTTCCATCAGTTCAGTGTCGTCAATTTTTCCCGCACTGTATTCACCCACAGCTTCAAAGGAACTGACAACAGTTAAGTCACGGCCATTATAGTGTCCGGGTTTAATTGTACCACCATAAACAAAGATAGCTGGGATATTCATCCGCGCCATTGCAATCATTGCCCCTGGCATATTTTTATCACAGCCACCGATCGCAATTACACCGTCCATGCTTTGACCGTTACAAGCGGTTTCAATGGAGTCAGCAATGACTTCTCGTGATACGAGGGAATATTTCATCCCTTCAGTTCCCATTGAAATGCCATCACTAATAGTAATTGTGCCGAACATTTGCGGCATTGCCCCGGCTAGTTTAATTCCAGCTTCGGCTCTTTGGGCTAATTGATTAATCCCCATATTACAGGGTGTGATGGTGCTGTAGGCATTAGCTACACCGACAATGGCTTTTTTGAAGTCTTCATCTTGAAAACCAACTGCCCGTAGCATAGCCCGATTTGGCGATCGCTGTACCCCTTGTGTAACAACTTTACTTCTAAAATTCTCTGACATGGTTTCCTCTCTTGCGCTGGATCAATTAAATCAGTTATCAGTTATCAGTTATCAGGCTTATGGTGTGGTGTTTCACAAGCTTGATTTTACTGCTCACCCAACACTGTTAAATCTTTGTACGAGTATCATAAAGTATAGTTTTTTCAGATGTCCAATATATATTTATTCGGAATTTAGACTTATAAAGTATAATAAACATGGAATTACGACACCTGCGCTACTTTATTGCTGTAGCTGAGGAACTACATTTCAGTAAAGCCGCAGAAAGATTACATATAGCTCAACCAGCTCTAAGCCAACAAATTCAACAGCTAGAAACAGAACTGGGAGTCAAGCTGTTTGAGCGCAAAACTAAGCGACAAGTGCAATTAACTCCAGCCGGGCAGGTGTTTTTACAAGAAACTTATCAACTCCTGGCACAATTAGAAACAGCAGTAGCTTTGACTCAAAGAACTGGACGAGGTGAAGCAGGACAACTCCGCATCGGATTTACAAGTTTGGTAATTTACGATTTATTACCCGTGATTTTACGGCAATTTCGTGAACAATTTTTAGAAGTCGAACTAGTATTACTAGAATTAACCACCAGTCAACAGGAACAAGCACTCAAAGATTCCCGAATTGATGTCGGTTTTGCTCACCCACCCTTGGAAGATAATACACTATCTCATGAGTGTATTCACACAGAAAACTTAACTTTGGCGTTGTCTTCAACTCACCGATTGGCTCAACAAGAACATATTACAGTGCGATCGCTCCTCAATGAACCTTTGATTATGTTTCCCCGCCATCTCGCACCAGGATTGTATGATTGCATAATGAGTCTTTTTCAACAGGAAAATTTTCAACCGAAGATTACTCAAGAGGCGATTCAAATGCAGACAATTATTGGTTTAGTATCTGCTGGCATGGGTGTAGCAATTACACCATCTTGTTTACAAAATCTGCAAAGGCCTGGCGTAGTTTATCGTCCTCTACTACCACAAGTCCCTGTAATAGAAACTGCTGTCATCTGGCGGCCTAGTAATTTGACTCCCATTGTAGAAAATTTCTTACAATTTATGCAAAGGTATATTTAAGGACTTCCAGATGCAAAAATATCTAAACTGTAGGGTGCGTCAGTATTAATAATTTCTGAGTATAGTTAGGTTTTATCGCACTGACGTACCCTACCCAACCATTAATTTCGGATAATTTATTTTTTGCTGTTCCCTTAATATTTTGAGAGTATATAGCCTTTCTTACCCTAGTGAAGTACAAACGACAATAATTAAACGCGGATGAACACAGATATAGCTTGCTTCCCGCAGGGTACGCGGATAAATTTGTACCCCAGAAGACTAGGAAACGCTATATGAGTTGTGAATTGCGAATTGGTTTAACTGTTAACAAAATCGGCGTAAGTCCCCACCTATACGAATGTTAGGTGGGGATATAAGCCGGGCTACGACGATTGCATACCTGACTGAAATTAACCGCAAGGTTGATAAAGGAACGGTATGCATGAGGAGTAGCCAAATATTTGTATGCATTCGTTATCGCAAAGTATATATTGTGATAGAATACGAGGATAAGGAGGTGATTTGAGTGCTACACAAAGTTGTTCAAGTTCGTTTGTATCCAACAAAAGAGCAACAAATACTGCTAGCGCAAACATTTGGATGTGCGCGTTGGTGGTGGAATTATGCTTTGAACAAATCGATTGAAACTTATAAAGAAACGTCTAAAGGGCTGGGACGTTCAGCACTCAATGCACTACTTCCTGAACTAAAAAAAGCAGAAGATACTTGTTGGTTGGCTGATTGTTATAGCCAAGTTTTACAAGCTACAACACTCAATCTAACCACAGCATATAAAAACTTTTTTGAGAAACGTGCTGGATTCCCTAAATTCAAATCTAAGCATGGTAAACAGTCAATTCAGTACCCACAGAATGTCAAGATTGTAGATGGTAATGTCAAGCTCCCAGGCAATATTGGGATAGTAAAAGCCAAAATACATAGACCAATTGAGGGGAAAATCAAAACTGTTACTGTCAGCAAAACTCCTTCAGGAAAGTATTTTGCATCTATCTTGACTGAAGTAGAAGGGTATGCCGCCACCGTTGCAGAAGGCAAGATTTATGGCGTTGACTTAGGATTGAAACACTTTGCTGTTGTTACTGATGGTGAAAAGGTGTCTAAATATGAAAATCCTCAGCATATTGCCAAACATGAGCGTAATCTGAAACGGAAACAGAAAAAATTAGCACGTAAAGTAAAGGGGAGCAATTCCAGAAATAAGTATCGTAAAGTTGTTGCCAAAGTGTACGAACGAGTTAGTAACTCACGGCAAGATTTTCTACATAAACTTAGTTATAAGTTGGTCAGCGATAGCCAAGCTGTCATAGTAGAGAATCTTTATGTCAAGGGCATGGTTCGTAATCACAATTTGGCTGCATCTATATCTGATTGTGGATGGGGAATGTTCAACAACTTTTTAGCCTATAAGTTAGAACGCAAAGGCGGAAAGTTAGTAGAGATTGATAGATTTTTCCCTAGTTCCAAACTCTGTTCTAATTGTTTCTATCAAATGGGTGAGATGCCATTAGATGTGAGGGAGTGGACTTGTCCTCACTGTGGCACTCATCATGACCGCGATGGAAATGCAGCCATCAACATTAGAGCAGAAGGTATCAGGATGCTCAAGGCGGATGGTTCAGCCGTCTCTGCTGTAGGAGGGGAAGTCAGACCAAAGATGGGGCGAAAGTCTCATCTACGGCATTCCCCCGTGAGTACAGAAGCTCCAACTATAGCGTCAGCTTAGTTGGAGTAGTTCACATTATCCATGCCGCTTGAAAAAATTCATATTCACACAAGATGGCATAGCGATATGTGGAATGAGTCGAATTATTCCCACTAGCGTAATTATCTACTAAACTATCTAATTGTTGTACCAATGGTAAAAAATCGGCACTACTATAAGTCCGAATCCAGTTAGCATATTGATGATTAGGAATGCCATTGCTAGCTAATTGTTCTCCTAAATAAGCATACAACCGCATACAAGGAGACATTGCCGCCGCCGTTAACCCTACATCCCCACCCCAAGCCGTCGCTAAGAGGAAGTCAGTGTAACAACGGGTAGCCATTCCCGGTTCTACAGTCGCTAAATCAACTCCCCACTCAGCAGCATAATTTGTGTGGAGTTGCAGTTCCTCTAAAACTCCTCCAGCTAAACTATGAAAGATCCTGAAATCTTGCCACCTTGGTGCTTTAGCCGCCGCAATACTATAAGCACGGGCAAATGATTCTAGGAAAAATGCGTCTTGTCCTACATAGTAAGCAAATTTTTGTTGTGCTAGAGAACCATCACCAATGCCCTGTACAAAAGGATGCTCTAGACAAGCTTTAGTTAAGTCTTGATTGGTTTCCCACAATTGATGAGATAGAGTCATGGATTCATCAGTGATTTTTGATGAACTAAAATATTTGCTCATTTGTGGAATTGTACAACTTAATTGACTTTGATTTTTAAAAGGGTAAAAATTGCAGTAAGACTGAGCCGAGACTACCGACAAAATCAAAGAAACTGGGTTTACCCGCGTTAACTTTTTCTGTGTAAGGGGTTTGCAGTTCCTTGATAAAGGCTTGGGTAGTTTGTGTTCCTGTGGTGTTTTGCTGGGTGGTAAAGAGTTTTTCTGCTGTTTGAGCATCTGCGAGCGCGCCTGTTCTATCAAAAATTTGGTAGCGGGCGACACCACGGGCTAAATATGCACCTGCGTATTCTGGTTTAATGGCGATCGCTTGATTAAAATAATCAATAGCCTGTTTTTGATTGCCTTTTTCTGCTTCTGTGACACCCCAAGCATAAAATTCATCTGCTGTAGCAATTTGTAAAGGTATACCTACCGCACCTTGAAAGTTTGCACCAACTACATAAGCACCAGTAAATTCTGTGTTCCCTAGATAAGTATTTCGCAAATCAGCACTAGCGAGATTTGCACCACCGAGTTTAGCTGCACTCAAATTAGCACCAAATAAACCCGCACCAGTCAAGTTTGCACCCCGCAAATCTGCACCACTTAAGTTAGCACGGCTAAGATTCGCACCTGTAAGATTCGCACCACTTAAATTCGCTCCTGACAAATCAGCCATGACTAAACCTGCATTAGTTAAGTCACAATTTTGACATTGCTTGGTTGACAATAACTGTCTTAAATGGTCAGGATTTGCTGCTTGGACAACATTTGTGAGACTAATGCTAGTCAAAAATACGGATGTTGCTAAAATTAGATTTTTCATAATTCCGTTAGCAAATTTTTCACTCAATACTTACATCAGCTAAGGTAAATATATACTTGAGCTATGATATAAGTAATTTCAGCCATTTGCCCTCAGTAAACACCTACAGTATCTTATTTCACACTGATTTGCGAGGGTGCGGGTTCTTCTGGTAGTGTCCCTGCCTAGGCTGTTGACTCTGTACCTTTTCAGGGGGGAAAAATTTATGCACAATCCTTTCCTTCTTTAAGTAATGAGTAATAAGTAATGAGTAATGAGTAAATACCCATTACTTATTACTTATTGAATTTGGTTCACTGATGATGACACCAAAACTGTATGAATAAAGAATAGGTAAATATCATCAAAGTCAACACCCTAGTCCATTAATTAATTGCCCATAGTTCCTAAAATTATGGGACGGGGAGACATTAATTTTATATGATAGGGTTGCCAAAAATTTAACATTTTTTCACCGACTTGTTGAGCATAAAAATAGTGAAAAAAATGATAGCCTTTAGGGCATTCCCAGAGATGATCTTCTGGCTTAAAATAATGTAACCAGTTCTGTAATGCTGGTGGATTAACAATGGGATCATTCTTACTACCACAGATCATCATCGGCATAGAGACACCACCTTGAGGTAACTCAATCAACTTGAAAAGAGAGTGTAACAAGGGGGTTTGCTCTAAATCTTTATCTAATACAGCTACTAACTTTTTAGTAGTATTATGGGGTTGTTCTCCGAACAGATGACGAACACTACAGGCTAACACCTGCTCACGACTCATTGTAAATACTTGTCTTTGCAGATAATAATGAGCGTGCCAAGTATTTGCAGGTTGAGAGGCTACAGCTAAAAGAATAAGCGATCGCACTTTTTGAGGAAATCGCCGTGCATAAGTTAAGGCGATCGCGCCACCCGCACCATGACCAGCTAAATTTATAGGATGAGGACACTGTGACAGAAACTCATGTAGTAAAGTTACCGCCTCATCTATGGAACTACCCTCATCCTTACTAGAGCGATATTCCCACTGAGCCACATTCACATACTGCGATATGTATTGTAGTAAAGGCTTATCGAAACGCTGCAATACGTGACTAGAACTAATCCACACAACATCAAGATCATCAGACATAAAAACCCTAAAACCCCAGAAACTAAAATTAAATAACCACAAATACACACAGATAGTTTTCAAAACTCAGCATTCCGTAAACCCTAGCGCAACTTTGTGTTGAAAAACTCAATTCTCTGTGTGCATCAGTGGTCAAACATCAGGTACAAATAATCAAACTACAAACCAAATTCTCTCTTTAACTGAGACACCCAAGCTTTGATGCGCTCATCAGTTAAGTCAGACTGATTATCTTCATCAATCGCCAAACCGACAAACTTACCATTTCTTAACGCCTTAGAATCGTTAAAATCATAACCCTCAGTAGGCCAATAGCCTACAGTTTTGCCACCGCGTTGGGAAATCTTTTCTTCCAAAATGCCCATTGCATCCTGAAAATTATCGCCATAGCCCATTTGATCACCAGTACCAAAATAGGCGACCATCTTACCACTAAAATCGATCTCATCTAAGTCTGGATAAAAGCCTTCCCAATCGCTTTGGAGTTCACCAATATTCCAAGTAGGACAACCAACAATTACATATTGATACTCATCAAAATCACTAGTATCGCTTTGGGAAATGTCGTGTAGTGTCACCACTCCAGTACCAAATTCATCCCGAATTATTTCGGCTACAGATTCAGTTTTACCCGTTTGAGTACCGTAGAATAAACCAATTTTTTTCGACATCTTGACACCTGAAATTTAGAAAAACAAATTGCTATTAGTTACGAGCAAATAAGCAAAGAAAGCTCCGCCATAGCTACCAACTATCCAACCAGCATTAAACTCACTCCAAGACTTAGGAGTTTTGAGATTTTCTGGTAGCTCAGTTCAAATAAGGTGGTTGCACCTGCCCAGAGTACAATTAAGCCCGCATGAGCTATGTGCGCTCCTAACAGTCGCCCTGAAAGATTAGTTAAGCGGGCGTTCCCTGACCACCAGGGTATCGAGTCCGGGGATTGTACAGCCATGCTTGTCATGTTGTCATTTCCTGGAATTTTGGGAAATAGGTCTGATCTTTCTTTGGCTTATTGAGATAGTTATTCAATAAGCTTTGGGAATATCCTATCAGAATTATTGAGATATATTTTCAGTAATTTAAGATTAAGTTTTGTAAAAATTAAGTTAAGATTATGGTTAATCCCCATTTTACAGGGTTTTCAGGGATTTTTTTTCTTAAAATTTTTGTGTTACTACCTACATTACAATTTAGTAGTTTAGAATTATTACTAATAAGGTATAGTAGATCCTCAAAAAAAGTTGAATAATACAGCAGGGGGCAGGGGAGACACGGGAGAAATTACAGATCCCCCAATGCCAACTGAGTTTTTGTCAAATTGAGCGATCGCTAAATCTTAGACAGTATCCCAAATTTTTCAAAACTTAAAAATAAATGAGCAATGACTCTCAAGACACAATAACAAAAATGATATGTTTATTTAGCTGTTGAATACAGATAGATTAAAGCTTGAGGCTGAATTATTCCTGATCAAACAAGTAAAGTTTATTTGCATAAATCACCAAACTAATCTATAAGTGCTAATCTATTAATTGAAGCTACAAAGCTTCCCTGGCAGATGTAACAGCTAGAGTCCAAGTTAGTATAAGAGGTAAAAAACGCTGTTTAATTTCATGTCTGTCTCGTTAACAACCGACAACACCCAACGCGAACGTTAATATTTCCTCAAATATCTGAAAATGAGGGCAATGTATTTGATTTCATGAGTTAGTTTGATGAAACTGATTACATCCCTAATTAAAATGAACCAAGAGAGGAAATCGTTGTAACTAGTAGATGTTTGGGTGTTGTTGTATGTATATGAATAAACTTAAACTATTGAAAATAACCCAGTTTTATAACAAAAGCTGGGTTATTTTTGAGCTTAGAAAAACAAGTAAAGTTTGATTGCGAAAACATCAGAAAAGATTTATAAGTTGCTAATCTATTAATTGAAGCTACAAAGCTTCCCTGGCAGATGTAACAGCTAGAGTCCAAGTTAGTATAAGAGGTAAAAAACGCTGTTTAATTTCATGTCTGTCTCGTTAACAACCGACAACACCCAACGCGAACGTTAATATTTCCTCAAATATCTGAAAATGAGGGCAATGTATTTGATTTCATGAGTTAGTTTGATGAAACTGATTACATCCCTAATTAAAATGAACCAAGAGAGGAAATCGTTGTAACTAGTAGATGTTTGGGTGTTGTTGTATGTATATGAATAAACTTAAACTATTGAAAATAACCCAGTTTTATAACAAAAGCTGGGTTATTTTTGAGCTTAGAAAAACAAGTAAAGTTTGATTGCGAAAACATCAGAAAAGATTTATAAGTTGCTAATCTATTAATTGAAGCTACAAAGCTTCCCTGGCAGATTTAACAGCTAGAGTCCAAATTAGTATAAGAGGTAAAAAACGCTGTTTAATTTCATATCTGTCTCGATAAAAACTAATAACACCCAACGCGAACGTTTCTATTTCCTCAACTTTTAAAAATGAGGGTAAGTGTAATTGTCTTGCTTCTATTAAAGCAATTGAACTGATTACATCCCTAGCTAGAATGCACTAAGAGAGGAAAGGATTAAAACTACTAGATGTTGGGTGTTATTGTTATCAGTAATTACGCAAATGTCAGTGGATAATTCCTAATTCGTAATTCGTAATTGACTGTTGACTATTGTTAGTGGTAAGTCAGGGTTGAGGCGATGCTAATAAAATCAGGAGTTACGCAAATGTCACAATCGATAGTTGGTACGTGACTAAAAATTCTCCCTTGTCTCCCTTGTCTCCCTTGTCTCCCTGCCCCCTGCCCCCTGCCCCCTGCCCCCTGCTCCCCTATTCCCTATTCTCTAATTGATCTGCAATGATATCTTCAGATAAATAGGGAGATATGCAAAATGTCTGTCACCAATTCACCTCCCCAACTCAAACGAGAATTAGGGGTTTTCGGTGCGACACTGATGGGTTTGGGTTCGATTGTTGGTACGGGTGTATTTGTCAGTATTGGGATTGCGGCTGGTATTGCCGGGGCAGCCGTGATTTTAGCTGTAGCAATTGGGGCAGTTGTTGCTATTTGTAACGGACTCAATAGCGCGCAACTAGCAGCTAATCATCCCGTCAGTGGGGGTAGTTATGAATATGGTTACAAATATCTCACCCCCGCCTTTGGTTTTAGTGCAGGTTGGATGTTTTTAGTAGCTAAGACGGCTTCGGCGGCGACTGCTGCTTTGGGGTTTGCTGGTTACTTACTCAATTTGTTGGGTGTGAGTTCCAGTTGGGTAATTCCTGTAGCCGTGTTCGCTGTAGTAATTATGACTTTAGTGGTTATCAGTGGGATTAAACGCTCTAATCTCACCAATATTCTCATTGTCTCAGTCACGTTGTTATCTTTGGGTTTCTTTATCGTGGCTTGTTTCCCTGGGGCTGTAGCTCAGGGAGTGAAAAATTTTACTCCTTTGTTTGGTAGTTCTCTTGGTGATGTGCTTCATGCTAGTGCTTTGATGTTTGTGGCTTACACAGGCTATGGAAGAATTGCCACGATGGGGGAAGAAGCCCGCTCTCCTAGGGAAACGATTCCCAAAGCCATGATTGTTTGTTTGTTTGTGACGATGTTGCTGTATATGACAGTGGCGACAGTGGGTATTGGGGCTGTGGGTGTGGAGACTTTAGCGAATGCCACAGCACACACAAAAGCCGCACCGTTGGAAGTTGTAGTTCGCAGTGTAGGAGGTAGGGGTGCGGCGATAGTTTTGGCGATTGGTGCAGTCACAGCGATGTTAGGCGTGTTGTTAAACTTAATTTTGGGGTTATCTCGCGTCTTATTGGCGATGGGTAGACGTGGAGATGCTCCTAGATTTTTAGCACGTTTGAATCAACAACAAACCGCACCTCAAGGGGCTGTGATAGTGGTAGGAATAGCGATCGCACTTTTAGTATTATTAGGCAATGTCAAAACTACATGGTCATTTAGTGCCTTTAGCGTTTTGATTTACTACGCCATCACCAATTTTGCTGCTTTACGACTGCCTGCTTCAGAACGCCTGTATCCTGTGTGGATAGGTTGGATAGGTTTGTTATCTTGTCTCTTCCTAGCTTTTTGGGTAGAGTCTGGGATTTGGCAAGTTGGTTTAGGATTGATTGTAGCAGGATTAATTTGGCATAAAGTCAGGCGATCGCTCTTTCAACACAATTAAATTTGTTCAAGTATGACTCACTACCAAAAACTTCTCAGAATTACTACTAACGGTAAGTCCTTTCACAACATTACCGCCAAAATCGAGTCAATAGTTGCCGAATCAGGAGTTGAAACCGGACTATGTACGCTATTTTTACGCCACACTTCTGCTAGTTTAGTCATTCAAGAAAATGCTGATCCTGATGTGCTGGTTGATTTAGCGAACTTCATGGCTAAACTTGTGCCAGAATCAGGACAATATATTCATGATGCCGAAGGTGCTGATGATATGCCGGCACATATTCGCACAGCACTAACTCACACTTCTGAGCATATACCTATTAATCGAGGTCATTTAGTTTTAGGAACTTGGCAAGGAATCTATGTTTGGGAACATCGCTACCATAGTCATAGCCGGGAATTAGTCGTCCATATTTCTGGATAAAGTTGATCACCCCATCAAGACAAAAATATTCAGTGGATGGCATAGTGTACCATTAGGCGATCGCCTTGCCAAAATCATCGTAAAGTCGCTCTAGAGGTGTGAGCATCCGTATATATGTATCATCATCAATCTATTAATCGACGATCTTTTCTTGTTAGTATTGGTGGCTTGGCAGTTTCGCAACTCTTAATTGGGTGCAGTAACAACAAGCAAGCAAAACTGAATGTGCAGTTATTGAAAGATTCTATTCCTGCTCAATTAGTTGATAAATTTCGCAAGAGTTTGCAAAAACAGGTAGAACTTAAGTTTTCTCCAGTGTCACAAATTCAAGATGCTTTTAAGCAGTTGCAAACTTGGCAGCAGCAACCCCAGAGTAAAGAAAATAATTGGTGGAGTCGGTTGATACCATTTAGACGCTCCCAGACTTCTGAGTTAGCTAACTTGATGACATTGGGAGATTATTGGCTACAAACGGCAATTGCACAGCAATTAATTCAACCAATAGAATCACCGCAGTTAAAAAATTGGTCTGGTTTAGATGCTAGATGGCAACAATTAGTAACACGCAATGATCAAGGTTTTTTAGATCCCCAAGGCAAAGTTTGGGCTGCGCCTTATCGTTGGGGTAGTACAGTTATTGTCTATAATCGAGAGAAATTTCAAGGATTAGGATGGCAACCGGAAGATTGGAGTGATTTGTGGCGGGAAGAATTGCGATCGCATTTTTCTTTACTCGATCAACCTAGAGAAGTCATTGGTTTAGTTCTCAAGAAGCTAGGTAAATCCTACAACACTGAAAATCTTGACGCAGTGCCACAATTAGCAGCAGAACTCCAAGCTTTAAACCAACAAGTAAAATTCTACAGTTCTAATACCTACCTAGAACCTTTAATTATGGGTGACACTTGGTTAGCGGTGGGTTGGTCAAGTGATATAGTACCAACTTTAAGTCGTTATCCACAACTGAGTATGGTGATTCCCCGTTCTGGAACAGCTATTTGGGCTGATTTGTGGGTGAGTCCCAAGGGTGCAGCTAAGGATGATTTATCATCACAATGGATTGATTTTTGTTGGCAACCAAATATTGCCAAGCAAATAACTTTAAATACTAAAAGTAATTCTCCAATGGTTAAAGATATTACCGCTTCTGAGGTTGATGGAGCATTTGCTAGTTTGTTACTAAATAATAGTGAAATTTTTAATAAAAGTGAATTTCTGCTGCCTTTATCACCAGAAGTTAATAAAAAGTATGAAACTTTATTTGCTAAAATTAAAGGTTTGTAGAGAGAACTAAAGTTCTCTCTACGAGACGCTCCGCGAACAAAAAAGGACTAAAGTCCTTACTACAAACCTCTAAGGGTTTGCACCTAATTTATACTGAACGTTCATTTGGATGTTACAGGGAGTAGGATTAGTCTGAAAGTTACAGGTATAGGTTGCTAATAAATCACCTTGATAATTAAAAACCCGCAGATTATAATTGTCCTTCCTGGCTGTGTTGCCTAAACGATTCACAAATTCATAACGTTCTATATAATCTAACAAAGTCCAAATTTGTTGGTTAACTACTAGGTCTACTCTACTGGGTTCTGTGGTATTAGGTGGATATGCTATCCAATTATCTAATAATTTGTTCTCGGAAATTTCTTGAGCTAACCATAAGCTAGGAGTCGTTAACCCTGTTAATTTAATGGTGTTCGCTGTCACTACATCGCCTTTGGGGTTATTTAGTAATTCTAGGTTGAGAGGTGCATCAGAAAATTTGGGGACTGATGCAGTTTGGGCTATTGAGGGTGCATTTGATAACAGCAAAATAGGGCTGAAAGTTATGGTTAGTAATGACAGTAATTTGTATTTCAGCATAAATAAACTCACTACTATTTGAGTTAAATTTTCATAGCTAGGATGCGAATCCGGCGGTAGTCTATTGTCCAAGTGCCTTCGTGATAAACTGGCGATGGGCTGCATTCTAATTTAGGCGATCGCAAAGTGTTTTGTACTTG
>JBODRP010000123.1:0-14793 GCA_050633005.1 Trichormus sp.
ATTTTTATAATTATATCCCCATCGCTACTAATAGCTGTTGCTCTCTCTGAGGGTACAATAAGTATTGTACTTGTCAACAATGATACGGCTGCGATTTTATGAATAAATTGAAGCATCCTTTTCACTTAAAGTTTTAGTATTTGCAGAAATTTTAAGTAGTAAGTTGAAGTAAAACTCAACTCTGCTTTTTAGGGAACTAAAAATAAATACTATCAAGTTTTGACCAAAACTATCGCAAACAACTACTAGATTTTCAGAGAATCACTTCCGTGAAATAGCAATCTTTACTGAAAATTTAATTCTTTATTCAGAGAAAAAATACGCACAAAATTACCTCTGTTCAAACAATTTTCTGTAAAGTTTTCCAGTAAAAAATATAAACATTAATATATTGATATTAAGAAAATACCTTTCTTTATAGCGTTTCTCAATCTAGTAAAATACATTTTTAAAGCTGCTTCTTTTAAAAAAAGGTTTAAGTGTACTTCAGTTACCTGGAAAACGCTATATAAAAAAAGGTGGGTATCACCCACCGTTGGTATTATTTACTGAACTCTGAGCTTATTTACGGCCACTCAACCACTTAGCGGCTGCTATACCAATAATCCCTGCAACTATAGGATTGCTGAGGAATTTGATAATTCCTGGCTGTTCAGCTAACACTTCCCGGAAAATATCAGGGTGGTTGTGATAGGCGAAAGATGCAAGCCGACTGACATCATCAGCATTCATGCGGCTGGCGTGGTGTGTCGAAAGCCCTAATTGCTGTTCTAGGTGACGTTCGTCTAAACCCCTTTGCTTCAAATGTTTAAAAAAGGCGCGTGCGACATCATCGCGTTCATTGGGTTTGATTTGTGCGATCGCTTTTTGTAAATCCGGTTCTAATTGACTGGGGGGAATCCGTTCTGGTTGTAAGGATCGATTGAATAAATTACGGCGTTGATCTGGTGTTGTCCGTTGAGCAAAATCGTCAAAGGTGTCGTATTGAGTCCCAACATCAGTACTTACATCATCTAGAGATTCAACATTTCCTCCAGCCAAATCCTTCATGATTTGTCTTCTGTATTCTTCACTACTGGTCACTTTTCTCATCTCCTTCTAGTTTAGAAGTTTGTAGTCATTGAATATTGAATACAAACTCTATTAGCTATACTGAATCTGATTGGTTTCAGTGTTGTATTTCGCGGTTACAATTAACTTTTTATCAGGCCCATAAATCAGAACAGTTAAATCTCGATCTGGGAAATTATTCCGAAAACCTTTGGCTAAAGAGTTGGCTAAAGGTTTCACCTCATTAGGACGTACTTGAGGAGAAATCACAACCCCTAGCTTGTTGTTATCTCGTACATAAGCATCTTGAATTAAACCTCTAGATGTTTGTACAACCCAATTACCAAAACTTTGGCCTACGGGAGTATTACCTCTCTCTAACTGAGAATAAGTTACGTCTCTACCAATTGCTGGTGGTGAGGTAGTACGGTCGCTTTGCGTTACTGTTCCACCACCACAAGCAGTAGTGAGCATTAACAGTAAAACTAAAACACAAGTCGTCAAAATCTTGCGACTCTGCTGTAGCAGAATCATATTTTTTCCTCCTCATTAAAATATTTTTTTATTTTTTAAAATATAAATAAGGTGAATCAAATTTTTATTAAAAACTATATTTTCAGAAGCAATCTAGGAATGTAGAGATACGATATACATATCTCTACATTGACAATTTTTTAATTACCTAAAGACAATTAAAACTAATCAAGCTTTTTTTTCAAGTTATCTTTGGTATCTTCAACAGCATGGCGGACTTGACTTTCGGCTTGCTTGGCTTTTCCTTCTGCTTGATCTTTAGGATCTCCAGTCACATTTCCCAATGCTTCTTGGGCTTTACCTTCAATATTTTTACCTGTAGCTTTTGCTCTTTCCTCTAAACTCATTTTGCACTCCTAAATTGATAAAAAATCTGTTGAAAGCAATCAACTATTACACTGTACAATTTAACTTTATAATTTTTGCCTTACTTCCCCCAGAGGGTATATTATTGACCTATGCACAAAGATATAAGAGTAATTCAAAATTGACAATTTAAAGTAACCACCTATTTTCGTGTGGGATTTCTATCCATCGATTTTTTGCAGATATAAACTATGATAGATAGCTTACTCAAGTCCCAATTGATCTGCTTCTATCGGCCGTAAATCTCCTGTTTTTAAACGCGGAGGGGCGCAGTAGACGCTTTTGCGGCTTGCCGCAGGCTGGGAAACGCGGAGGTGCGCGGAGATTGCCTAATTTTATTAATGGTGTACTCAGTACCTCCGCAGAGTAAGAAACGCTATAAAATTATTAAGATAAACATACAGCAATGAGGTACATAAACTGATTCAAAAAAGTAATGAGTAAGAAATAAGGAATTTACTTATTACTTATTACTTATTACTTATTACTCATTACTCATTACTTATTACTCATTACTCATTACTCATTACTCATTACTCATTACTCATTACTCATTACTCATGCTGTACTTCACTTACTTCAAAAGTGCTGTAAATCAAAACCCAGCTACTTCGATTAAGCAACTGGGTCAATCATGGATTTATTAAAGTAGTTTTTTTGCTGTTCTAATCTAGAAAACCCATTAGATTATCAGAATCATCAATATCGTTGGAAGCAACTGGACGATTACCCATAACAGAATAGTTACTAGAAATAACTAGCGCACTAGAAGAAATGGGACGAATCCCTGACAAGTTAATACTGTCAACAACTTGAATTGTATTAGCGGCAATAGGACGAACACCCATTACATTCATCGTTTCGACAATTTGCAAATGACTGACACCAATTGGACGTGAGCCGGCACTAGAAAATGTTTGAGACACTTCTAAATCACTACTAGTAATAGGACGTTCTCCTGCAACTGCTAACTTTCCTACCACTTCTTGTTTATTTGATTTTTCTATCTGCACTGGTAAATTATCACCTTTTTCGACGGGTTCTTGATTTAAGCTATGACCTTGGTTATTTTCAACTTCCACTGTTGTTTCTCCTTTAAGTTTGGCACGTCTTTGCCGAGGGCTGACTGTTTTGCCATTACTGCTGATGGTCATAACTAGAGACCTCTGGTTGCTTAACTTGACTTTACAATATTTAAGGAAAGCTTAGAATATTTCCTATATAAGAGAGTTTAACCCTAAATAACGTTGCATAGATATAAGTATCTTCAAAACTGATACATAAGTAAATTTAAACTGCGAACTTTTGTAAAATAAGATTGCTGAATTGAAAGGGGACTGGGGATTGGGGATTGAACTCAAAGCAAAATACCAGCATAGGGACAAGAATAACCCTTGTTTCCCCTACACCCCTATACCCTTACACCCTTGCACCCTTACACCCCTATACCCCTATACCCTTACACCCCTACACCCCTAGATCCCATCCCTAACGCTACTATAAAATAGGGTTTTTTTAGTACAAATGTATGACAAAATTTGCTCTGCAAGCTCCTTTTAGTCCGACTGGCGACCAACCGCAAGCGATCGCTCAGTTAGTTGCTAGCATAGAAGCTAATCACCGTTATCAAACCTTACTCGGTGCGACGGGAACGGGTAAAACATTTTCCATAGCAGCCGTTATTGAGAAGGTGGGTAAGCCGACTTTAGTTTTGGCACACAATAAAACCCTAGCTGCACAACTTTGTAATGAGTTGCGGGATTTCTTCCCAAACAATGCTGTAGAGTATTTTGTCAGCTACTACGACTACTATCAGCCAGAAGCGTATATTCCCGTTACCGATACATATATTGAGAAAACGGCAGCAATTAATGATGAAATAGATATGCTGCGTCACTCAGCCACGCGATCGCTATTTGAACGGCGTGATGTGATTGTTGTAGCATCAATTAGCTGTATCTATGGTTTGGGTATCCCTTCAGAATATCTCAAAGCCGCCATCCCCTTAAAAGTGGGAATGGAAGTCAATCAACGGGAAATTTTGCGCGATTTAACTTCTGTGCAGTATAGTCGCAACGATGTCGAAATGGGACGGGGACGTTTCCGTGTGCGGGGTGATGTGTTAGAAATCGGCCCCGCCTACGAAGATAGAATTATTCGGGTAGAATTTTTTGGTGATGAAATTGACGCAATTCGCTATATTGACCCCGTAACAGGAGAAATTTTGCATAGTTTATCAGGTGTCAATATTTACCCTGCGCGTCACTTTGTCACCCCAGAAGAACGTTTAGAAATCGCCTGTGAAGATATTGCCGCCGAATTAAAACAACGCAAATCTCAACTAGAAGAAACAGGTAAATTAGTAGAAGCGCAACGCATAGACCAACGCACACGCTACGATTTAGAAATGTTACGGGAAGTTGGTTATTGCAACGGCGTAGAAAACTATTCCCGCCACTTAGCAGGGAGACAAGCCGGAGAACCGCCAGAATGTTTAATTGATTACTTTCCTAAAGATTGGCTATTAGTAATTGATGAATCTCATGTTACTGTCCCGCAAATTCGGGGAATGTATAACGGCGACCAAGCCAGAAAAAAAGTTTTAATTGAACATGGATTTAGATTACCGAGTGCGGCTGATAATCGTCCTTTAAAAGCTGAGGAATTTTGGACGAAAGTTAATCAATGTATTTTTGTTTCTGCCACCCCAGGCAATTGGGAATTAGAAATTTCTGAAGATAGAATTATTGAGCAAGTAATTCGACCGACTGGAGTAATTGATCCAGAAATATTTGTCCGTCCCACTGAAGGACAAATTGATGATTTATTGGCAGAAATTCAAGACAGAGTAGACCGCCATGAACGGGTATTAATTACCACTTTAACTAAACGCATGGCGGAAGATTTAACGGAATATTTGCAAGACCATAGTATTAGAGTGCGTTATTTACACTCAGAAATTAATTCCATTGAGCGCATTGAGATTTTACAAGATTTGCGCGAGGGTAACTTTGATGTTTTGGTGGGTGTGAACTTACTGCGGGAAGGTTTAGACTTACCAGAAGTTTCTTTAGTGGCAATTATGGATGCTGATAAAGAAGGATTTTTACGTGCTGAACGTTCTTTAATTCAAACTATCGGTAGAGCGGCGCGTCACATTCGGGGACAAGCGATTTTATATGCTGATAATTTAACAGATAGTATGATTAAAGCCATTGAAGAAACTGATAGAAGGCGCGGTATTCAAATGGCATATAATCGGATGCACGGCATTACACCGCAACCGATAGTTAAAAAATCGAGTAATGCGATTTTATCTTTTTTAGATATTTCTAGAAAATTAAACGCAGGAGATTTAAAAGCTGTAGAGGAAAACATCGGTGAATTGCCATTAGAGCAGATTCCCGAATTAATTACCCAACTAGAAACCCAGATGAAAGCAGCAGCCAAAAAACTAGAGTTTGAAGAGGCAGCAAAATTGCGCGATCGCATCAAGCAACTACGAGATAAAATGCTAGGACATTAATATAAAGTCAAAATTAAAAATACCCTACAGTAAGGCTTGCACCTACAATAAATTTTGTAGGTGAATCCTATATATAGTTAACAGATAATCTGAAACTTCGCAAAAATTACCGATGATATTGTTTGTTTTATTGCTTAAAAATGAGGTAGTTAACTCTTAACAGAAAAAATTTTCTAGATTTGCCAACTACAACATAAATAACTAGATACCAATGACACAAAATTTCACAACAGGAGTAGCCTTTATTGCTGGAGGAAGCGTAGCAGGTCTAAGTGTTTGTACTACAGTCGGTGGTATGGGATTAGCGGGAGGATTTGGCGCAGTTGGTGTTGGTACAACTCCTGTAGTTGCAGCAGGTGCTGTAGCTGGTGCGGCTACTTATGGTGTCTTTAAAGCAATAACCGAGGTAGATGCTACGGCTGTTGGTGCAGTAGGAATAGGAGCTATTGGTGGTGTTGCTTGTTCTGCTGTATTTGGTAGTTTTGGGTTAGTTGCACCTAAAATTGGACTGGCTTTTGGTATTGGTACAGTACCGATGGCTGGTGTTGGTGCAGTCGTGGGACTTGCGGCTTATGGAGTTGCCAAGTTATTAGATGAATCTGAGGTTAAAAAAACTCCCGCTCAAGTTTTTGAGCGAATGGAAGAAAAAGTCTTGCAGATGGATTTCTATAGTGCCGCAGTTGAAGAGTTAGAGCTATTTCTGACTGGAGAGGATCTCAACCGAAAATTTACCGTTTTGGAAGTTGAGGATGAGTTACAAGCCCTCAAAGCTGAATTAAAGAATAAAGTTGCAAAGGAATCTTCTACGACAATTGAACCAGAAATAGTCTCTCCAATCCCTCAGTCTTCATTAACGTGGAAATCTCTACACACACTCAAAGGCCATTTAGCAGCAGTGAATGCGATCGCTATTACTCCTGATAGTGATACTTTAGTCAGTGGCAGCGATGATAGACAAGTTAATCTTTGGAGTTTAAAAACCGGACAATGGCTTTACAGTTTTAGTGGACAAGCTGAGGCAGTTTTATCTGTGGCTATCAGTCCCGATGGACAGCAAGTTGCTAGCGGCAGTGTAGATCGCAAAATCACTAGCTGGCAACTGAATACAAGAAAATTTTGGCGGACATTCTTTGATTTAAATTCTCCCTTTAGTCATGATGGTTTTGTTAACTCTCTAGCTTTTAGCCCTGACGGCAAATATCTAGCTAGTGGAGGTGCTGATAATAAAATCAGGATTTGGGGACGTTATACGGGCAGTTTGAAACGCACCCTCAATGGACATACAAAGGCTGTTTTAGCTGTTGTTTTCAGTCCTGATGGTAAAGTGCTTGTTAGCAGTGGGGCGGATCAAACTATTAGAATCTGGGATTTCACCACCGGGAAACAGCATTGCATTCTCACTGAACATTTAGGATCTGTGAATACATTTGTGATTACTCCTGATAGTCAAATTTTGATTAGCGGTAGCACAGATACGACAGTCAAGTTTTGGAATCTTCACTCAGGAAAATTATTATCCACATTGTCAGCAAACTCACAAGCAGTATCATCTCTTGCTATTAGCCCTGATGGCAAAATTTTAGCTGTTTCTAGCAAAGATGGCGTGATTAAATTGTGGAATTTACATACTAGAGAAATAATACAAACTCTTGTTGCATCTAGTCCAGTTGCTTTTAGTCCTGATGGTATGACGCTAGTTACTGGCGGTAACGGTGGTAGTCTCAAGATTTGGACGCAAACGCAAAATAATATGCAATCATCTGGAAAATGGTGGCAGATTTTAGGCGTAGATCAAAACGCGCATCCCAGAGATGTCAAGCTTTCTTACCTACGATTAGCAAGAAAGTATCATCCTGATGTCAATAGTTCTGAAAATGCAAAGGCTTTAATGCAGTTAATTAATCAGGCTTATAAACATTATCAGCAGCAGCTTTAATATGTAGTTGATAATCAAGTTGAGACACACTAGCATTAAATTTTACATCAATTGATCAACGTGCGATCGCCTGTCATTTACTCTACCGTAATAACTATATACTTGCTTGATTTTTGATTTATTACTAGTGGTTATTAGTCCAGTAATTACACTAGTTTATATTTCTGTAGTGTAAAATATATAATTCTTTATAGGTATTGACATCTTTAAATTTGCAATTATTCATATTGCAAAATTTCACAAAACGTTATAAATTATTAATTTGTAGGGGAAAAATAATCTTGAAACATAGATCCTAACTAAGTAAAGATCACTAGAGTTCATGAAGACTTCACTTCATACAACCCTTAAACAGTTTGAGAGATATGTTTTTGTTTGGTAAAGGAAAGCTCCACACACACAAAAGAGAGTTGGTTAAGCTAAAAATATATCTGTGATGACTGTGATTGATTAATCATTTTACTGCTTGGGTATGTTCACAGCTAATTGTAGATGACCACAAGCATAATTGATTAAACGTGCATTAATTCACCATCAACTATTATACGCACTATAAGCAGCTTGAGATATTCGGCTTAAGCTGCTTATCTTGGGTAATTTTCCATAGTAAAACCTGCTCTCTGTTATGCTGTTTAAGAGTAAAAATCCTCACGAGAGAAAGCGCATCTACCAAAAATTTACACCCACAACGGAGTTAGTCTGGCGATGCAGAAAATAGACGAATTACTAACAGATGAAACTATAGAAAATTCAGCCTGGGAAGCCCTAGAGAAATCTATCCTATATTATCAAGGTCGTCCTGTCGGCACAGTAGCAGCTTATGATGTTTCTGTGGAAGCACTCAATTACGATCAATGCTTTATTCGAGATTTCGTATCGTCAGCCTTGATTTTTCTGATTAAAGGTAGAACTGATATTGTTCGCAACTTTTTAGAAGAAACTTTAAAGTTACAACCGAAAGAAAGACAATTAGATGCTTATAAACCGGGTAGGGGTTTGATACCAGCCAGTTTTAAAGTAGTATCAGATAATGGCAAGGAATATTTAGAAGCAGATTTTGGTGAACACGCGATCGCTAGAGTCACACCAGTAGATTCTTGTTTATGGTGGATCATTTTGTTGCACTCTTATGTAGTCGCAACCAAAGATTTTTCTTTAGCCTACCAGCCTGAATTTCAAACAGGTATTAGGTTAATTATGGAAATCTGTCTGGCTAATCGCTTTGATATGTATCCAACGCTATTAGTTCCAGATGGTGCTTGCATGATTGACCGACGTTTGGGTATTTATGGTCATCCTCTAGAACTGCAAGTTTTATTTTACTCTGCCTTGCGTGCAGCACGGGAGATGTTAATTTGTAAAGGTAATCAAGATGTGGTAGAAGCAATTGATAATCGCCTACCGCTTTTGTGCGCCCATATTCGCCAACATTATTGGATTGATATTAATCGTCTCAACGCTATTTATCGCTTCAAAAGTGAAGAATATGGTAAAACAGCAGTCAATCTTTTTAACATCTATGTAGACTCTATTCCTTATTATGAATTAGATAAATGGCTACCCAAAAAAGGTGGTTATTTAGCAGGTAATGTTGGCCCATCACAGTTAGATACCCGCTTCTTTGCTTTAGGTAATTTGATGGCTGTTATTTCTGACTTAGCTACAGAAGAACAAGCTCAAGCAATTATGTCTCTAATTGAAGAAAGATGGGAAGATTTAGTGGGAGATATGCCCATGAAAATCTGTTATCCAGCTTTAGAAAATGAAGAGTACAGAATTGTCACAGGATGCGATCCTAAAAATATTCCTTGGTCATATCATAATGCGGGTAGCTGGCCTGTTTTGATGTGGATGTTAACAGCAGCAGCAATCAAAACTAATAAACCATATTTGGCAACTAAAGCCATTGAAATTGCCCAAACAAGATTGTTTGAAGATGAATGGCCAGAATATTATGATGGCAAAAAAGGCAGATTAATTGGTAAGCAATCTCGAAAATATCAAACCTGGACAATTGCTGGTTTATTATTAGCGAAAGAACTAATTAAAGATCAATCTTATTTATCTTTAGTCAGTTTTGATAAATTGCCCTCTGAATTAGTTTCACGAGCCTGTGAATTTGAAATTGGTAGTGTAGATCCATATATGTCTCTCTAGTCGTTAGATAATTCTTCTCCTGCCCCCTGCCTAGGCTGTTGAATCTGTACCTTTTCAGGGGTGAAAAATTCATGCACAATCCTTTGCTTCTTTAAGTAATGAGTAATAAGTAATGAGTAATGAGTAAATACCCATGACTTATTACTTATTACTGATTGAATTTGGTTCACCGATGATGATACCAAAACTGTATGAATAAAGAATAGGTAAATCTCATCAAAGTCAACACCCTGCCCCCTGCCCCCTGCTGTCTATGTGTAGCTTTATTTTGGAGAATTGGTATAAGCGGTAACGCACCTAAAGCTTTGGAAGGTGCTGTACTCTCCCTGCTAACACATCCTACACATCTACTAACTTGATGGGCTTTCTGGCAATAATAGTCCGATGGCGGGGGTCACTAGGAACTGTTATCGGTTCTAGAAAACCTACTTTTTGCAGTGTTGATTCAATGTCAAAGCCGTAGTATTGGTCACTCCAAGGCTCAGTACTTTTCATGAGGGTGAACAAAACAGGGGGTAGATTTTGGATCACAGGCGATCGCGGGTTATTATCTACTAAGGCAATATAACCACCTGGTCTTAGTACCCTGATAGCCTCGGCAAAAATTTCTTGACTGGCATAACTTGGGAGTTCATGGGTGACGAACTGGAGAGTTACCAAATCAAAGGAGTTATCTGGTAAACCTGTGTTTTCTGCCCTAGCATGAATCCACTCGGCTATCTCACTATTAACATCCCTAGTTCTGGCTACAGCTAGCATATAAGGGGATAAATCCAAACCGACTGTCCGAACTGGATATCTTTCCCGACTTTGATAATAACGGTGTAGAGCTAAAGTAGACACACCTACAGAACAACCAATATCTAAAATATCCCTGACTGGCTGAGGGGCGTATGTCTCTAAGGCATCATGAAAAGTACCTCTGAGTCTAGCATGGGCATCTTCCCAAGTCAGATTTTCTTGTGGCCATACCCGCAACGCCATCGCATAGGTAGCTGATTCTGTTTCAAAGGCAGCCTCCCAACACAAATTACCCTCAGAGTAAGCATGAAAAGGAACTTTGTAATAATCGGGATAGACAACATGGGGGTTAGTCACTGCTGCTAACAGTTGTTCTCCTACCGATGCTTGGAGTGCCTCATAATTTTTACGCCAGGGAATCCCATTTTTTTCAGCTGTTTTGATGAGGACTTGTCTAGCTTGGTGTTTCATCACACCGTAAATGGGTTTAGTCTGAATTAATAAATTCACGAAATTGGAGAGTAAACTTTCACCAGCCCAGTCTGGTTTGCTCTTGTTGTTCATCAGCGTAAATGTCATGAAGCGATAATAGCAACTGCCTATATTGTAGAGTTAGCCAAGCATAAAGTGATCTCTATATATATGAGAGCGATCGCACTTGAGAACTTATGATGGAGATGGTTAGGCGATCGCTTCACAGAACTTAACTTACATTTTCATCTTGTTGACAATCAAAAACTACAACAAAATCAGCATCGGGAATAAGTTGACGCAAACTCCGCAAATAAACCTCTGCATGAGAACGACTGTGGAAACTAGCAACAGTTATCCGTTGCATATTAGGTAGTAAACGCGCAATCACCCAAGAATTGAGGAATCCTCTGTTAACAATGTTCAGATTTTTTAATCGGGAATCTTGATAGTTGATATTGTGGTTCATGATTCAGCTTCGATATAAATTGTCACAGCGCGATTTTGTTTTATAAACATCGCACCTGATTTTTCCTAATTGGGGGATTTTGCTTATACACTGAATATGTAATTTCAACCTCACACTATTTCTATGAAGCCGCAGCAAGACTACACCACTACAATTCGTCCCGGCGATCATGGCACATATACTCATACCCATCTACCATCAATATGTAATTGTCATACCTGGGGAAGAACACCAGATCAAGCCCGTGGTGAACTGATATATGTTGTAGAAGTGATGCAACCAGAATACGAAGGACAAGAACGTTCTCTATTTGAAAACGTTGAATCATTTTTTGTAGAAGAAGAGCGTCATCAACTACGATGACTACTTTTATCTTGCTTTCACTTGTGAGAGTCTAGAGCATTGCCTATTTTGTAGTTTCAGATACATCAAATGTAGAATCAGGCGATAATCATTTTGACATCAGGAATTAAATGAGCGATCGCATCTACCAAAATCAGCCATTATTTCATAATTTTTTAAGCTCTTGCCATGAATTTTCTACCTAGTTTATTCATGGCAAGAGCTTATCTAAACAACCTCATGAATGTCATTTCTCTGCAAAACAATTAAATTTTGCATCCAATTACCAAATTTATAATTGGTGTTAACCAAACCAGTGAGATGGTTCACAACTAATTTCAACAGATTCAGACAAGTGAAGGCTAATGCAAGCGGACTTTTCTTGAAAAATAGCGTAAATACCTTGGTGAATCAAATTTTGTAGATGTAGTTGCTGTTCTAAAGCACTGCGGGGTAACTTTTGAGTAACTGGAGTCTCTTGATCAGCACTTGGCGTTACTAGTTGTTCTTCAGATAGGCAATTATAAAAGCGGGGGATTCGGTTGAGGACAAAAGCAATTAACTCTTCTCGTAAATCAGGAATTGCAAAGGCTTGTTGATAGGGATGATATGAATATGTATCTAAAACATTTTCAATCTCTCCTAAGACTGATTCCTGTGTTAAATTGACTACTGTTTTCATAGATTTTTAACTCCTTTTTTATATTTTCATCCAGGCAATATATACAGACAATCAACTATCTCAATGGCTAACTTTTACTGTTATCCACTAAGCTTCCTAACCTAAACGAACTTTTTATTTGAGTAGAATACCACGTACCTGGATCTACCAGCTTTTAAGGCATTTGGTAATCTTGACAGCATAATTACTGAGCAAAATTCTAATTTACTTAAGTAAAGTACTGATATTTCTCATTTATATTTTAATTTTTTCAATTTTATGGGATTTTGATCCAAATCTACATAAAACTAATTATAAGTAACTTGGGATCAACTAAAAGACAAGATAAAAGCATTAACAAGTATGAACTAATATGTAAAGTATATTCCTTATAATTGTTAATATTCTTTATCTAAGCTCACGATTAATGTCTAGATATAAGCTTGGCATAATCATCTATATATTTGGTTAAATATGATTACTATACTTAAAGAAAATTAGCAAGTTACAACAATGAAACTTACTATATAGAGCAACCAGTCTCACGATAGATGTCACAATTAAATAAAACCTTGAAAAAAGTTCATATTTGGTAGGATTAAGTTTTCTAAATTCTGATTAATTGCCTCAGCCGCAGCCAATCCAGACAGCATTGCACCTTCTGCCAAATTGCCACCACACCAATCGCCACAACAGACTAAGGGCAAAATAGTTTTAGCTTTGAGAACCTTTTCTGGCCAAGGAGTACTAGGAAAGGCATAACGCCAGCGATGTACCTGCATCCATTCAGGAGTATTTAGCCAAGGAAGTTTTAACATTGTGGCAGCATCCTCTAACATCTGTTGCCCTGTGGGATGTAAATCTGCTGACTCTAGATGCTGTTGGGCAAAACTGGAACTACTTTGCACCACAAATACAGGTTGTGAAGATTGAGAACGCTTGCTACTATCGAAACCAACCCATCCCAAAATAGGACTATCAACAAATTTGATAGCTTTCCAATCTGGTAGCGGTTGTGATGTAGGAGCATAGCCACTCATGACACTAATACAAGGATGAAAGTCTACAGCACTCAAATTTTCCAAAAATTTCTGCTCCAAAATACTGCCATCCAATGATGCTAATAACATCACAGCTTGGGGTGCGGGAATAGCAATGACTAAAGCTTGAGCAGTCAATGGTTCATGGCTAGATTCCAGAGTGATTTGCCAATGCTGTTGATTAATCAGATTAATAGATGTTACACGTTGATTAAGTAAGATATTTAAATCTTGAGCTAGGAATTTAGCGATCGCACTCATCCCCATAGGTGCAACATAACAAGGAGTCAGATTTTCCGGTGCAGATAAACCAGTATGGGTACTGAACTGGTAAACTTTATCTGTCCAGACTTCTAAGATATGGCGATCGCATAATAAATTTACGAGACTAGTAAATAATTCACCTTGGGGATGAAGATAACAAGCACCATGATCTACCCTAGTTTCATATAACCGACGTGTAGCGAGTCTTCCTCCCAAACCACGCGACTTGTCCACAAGTAACACCGAATATCCCGCTTGACTTAGGTGTTGGGCGCAGATTAAACCCGCCATACCCGCACCAATCACTACAACATCTCTCACCTGACTTTGCTCCAAATTTAAAGTTTAAAAATAGATACTATTACAGCATAAAGCAACACACCAAAATTAATAGTGTGTTGCAGGAATTAAGAATATTATTTGAGATTGATCAATTACACCAATTTAATTTGCAAATTAGCACATCATTGTGAAATTAATTTTATAAAATTGGTATAATTGCCCAAGCTTTAGTGGAAAGTAAGCTCAAATAAAGAACCACCATGAGCAGTAGGCAGAGAATATGCTATTTGATCAAGTTGAACTTGAGAAGCATCGCCTTCTAAACTCTTGAAGAATGTACCTCTATGCTCAGGAGTTAAAAGCAGCTTTGCGGAATTATATCCAGTCGAAAGCGAAGAGATAAATACTTCTACATATCCCCGCACTTCAAAGTTTGCCTTTTTCAACAATTCTTCTTTGAGAATATTTGGTTGCAGTAGAAATAAACCAGTATCACCAGGTTTAATAGTTCTTGTAAATCTGATTTTGTTGGGTGCAAAATCAGGCTCAAGTTTACCCAAAATATTAGTTTCATCTACATCTAAGAAAGCAACAAGCTCCTTAATATTCACAGGAGGGTTAGAAACAATTGTGAATACAAGAGACAAAGTAACTTCAAAGGCATTCAGATTACTCAAAGTTAAAAAATAACCTTGAATCACAGTGCGGCTGAGTTTTTCAATATTAGCCTGTACACCAGGTGGTACTGGTACTGGTAGATTTCCTGCTTTGGGAAATTGTGGTTTTACAAGCAGTTCAAAGGTAGAAACGAGCATAAATTTACCTCGATTAAGATGGAGTTTAGATCAACACTCAATTGTGTTGCATCACTGGTTGGGGTTCGATTTAGTGATTAACCGTGAACCATAGTGATCTATCAGATTGAGGTAGAAGATTTATGCAAGAGGTGAGAAA
>JBODRP010000124.1:0-14635 GCA_050633005.1 Trichormus sp.
ACCTTGTCTACCTTGTCTACCTTGTCTACCTTGTCTACCTTGTCTACCTTGTCTATCTTGCCTACCTTGCCTACCTTGTCTCCTCTACTCTTGTGCTTCATGGCAACGGCAACTGCTATCTATATTATTTGAATGTCAGAATTATGAGCGTTCCAATTCTTGGCTAACAGCGTCTGAATTTGGGGTAGCTGGTTGACGTTTTAAAACTTGAGTTTCACGTTGACTAGCATCTATACCAGCCGCTATGGCTTCTCGCAGTCTCTCTAAAGTATCATCCCAGTTGCGTAAGGCGTTGGTAGAAAGACGGTCGGCTTGGATTTGGACACTTGTTGATAAATCTTCTGCTAATTCAGGAATTGCATCGGCAGATTTTTTCAAAAGTTTACGAGTTTCGCGTCCTGTGCGTGGAGCTGTCAGCAATCCTGCTAAAGCACCAATAGTAGCTCCTAGCATCAATCCGCCAATAAATACTCCAGAACGATTGTTAGACATTTTTACTATTTTTCTCCTTAAACCCATTTTAGGTGGGTTTGCTGTACTTGTAAGACCTAAATGGCTTTATTCTAATTAATCCATTGTGACCATACATCACATCTTATTTTCTAGAGTCGAAATCTATTCTACGAAAATATCGCTGCCAAGTTCGTTGTATGAGTAAAAGTATGCTGATAATTTGTCTGATTTGTTGAATTTGGGCTTGTAGAGCTTGGTTACTTTGGCGTAACTCTTGAATGCTGTTTTGTCCTAGGTAGATGCTGGCTGGTGCTTTATATAGTAGGTCATAGGTACAGCGTTCGTAGTCTGTGAGGCGATCGCCTATAAATGCTATTTTTTGTCTTAATTGCCATAGTTGCCAAGCTACGTATAGCAAAATTAATGAAATCAGGGTATTAATTGCCACAACTGCCATAACCATAGTTGACCTACACCAATTTCAGCGAATAATTATGATCTGTGCTGGAGTTGGTTCTGTTTTGATCATAACTGAGAAGCACGAGATCCAGATTTATCAAAGGAATCCAAGATATATTAGGATTCATCTTTGATTTGTAAAATAGTGGTGCGTTATTGCCAAAATATAAAATAAACCCTATTGGCAAAATACCTATGGAAACTTTTACTCTCAACATTCCCCCAGCCGTAGGTCTAACAGATGAGCAGTTTTATCAACTGTGCATAGCTAATGATGAATGGCGCATAGAACTTACAGCAGCAGGAGAATTAATCATTATGCCCCCAACTGGCGGCGAAAGCGGTATTAGAAATTCTGGCTTAACGGCTAAAGTCTACAATTGGAATGAGCAAGCCAAACTGGGTAAAGTCTTTGACTCCTCAACTGAGTTTCGTTTACCTAATGGTGCTTTTCGTTCGCCGGATGTTGCTTGGGTGAAAACAGAACGCTGGGAGGCTTTGACTAGTGAACAAAGGCGACGCTTTCCCCCACTGTCTCCAGATTTTGTAATTGAGTTGCGCTCTGCAACTGATTCTTTAAACACATTACGGGCAAAAATGCAAGAGTATAGGGATAATGGTGTTCGCTTGGGTTGGTTGATTGACCCCCAAACGCCGTTAGTAGAAATTTATCGCCCTGGTGTTGAGGTAGAAACCATTAATTTTTCTGTAGAGCAACCGCCACAGCTTTCTGGTGAAGATGTATTACCTGGGTTTGTTTTGGATTTAAGTTTTATCCTCAACCCATAGATTTCTCGGACCGTTGCCTAATATTTGTAACAATATTGCCACTGGAGATTCTAGCTACCACAATAGTATGCAAAAAGTAGCCAGTTCCAATCAGGGGTAATCTATGAATGAAGTTAAGCACAATTCACCGCGCCGTCGCCGTTCCTGGGCAGAACCATACAAAATTAAAGTAATTGAACCATTAAAAATGACTTCTCGTGCTGAACGCGAGCAAGCGATCGCGGAAGCTGGTTACAATACTTTTCTATTACGTTCGGAAGATGTCTACATAGATTTACTCACTGATAGTGGCACATCTGCCATGAGTGATTACCAGTGGGCAGGGATGATGATGGGTGATGAAGCCTACGCTGGTAGTAAAAACTTTTATCACTTAGAAGCAAATATTCAGAAATATTACGGTTATCGTTATATTATCCCCACCCATCAAGGACGGGGTGCAGAAAACATTCTGTCTCAAATTCTCATCAGACCGGGTGATTATATACCCGGTAATATGTATTTCACCACAACTAAGCTACATCAAGAATTAGCAGGTGGTACATTTATCGATGTGATTATTGATGAAGCCCATGATCCTAAATCTTTGCATCCTTTCAAGGGAAATGTTGACTTAGAAAAACTCACAGACTTAATTCGACAAGTTGGTGCGGGACGCATTCCTTATATTAGTGTGGCTGGCACTGTGAATATGGCTGGGGGACAGCCGGTTTCTATGGCTAATATGCGGGAAGTATTCCAGATAGCTCAAAACAATGGCATTCGGGTAATTTTGGATGCTACCCGTGCAGTGGAAAATGCTTACTTTATCCAACAGCGAGAACCAGATTATCAAGATCAATCCATTGCAACCATCTTACGGGAGTTCTGCTCTTACACCGACGGTTGCACAATGAGCGGGAAAAAAGATGCTCTAGTTAATATTGGTGGTTGGCTAGCAGTCAACGATCCTGATATCTATGAAGAAGCGCGGAATCGGGTAGTTATCTACGAAGGCTTACATACCTATGGTGGTATGGCTGGACGCGATATGGAAGCTATGGCTAGAGGTATTGAAGAATCAGTAAAAGATGATCACATCCGCGCCCGTATTGGACAAGTTGAATATCTTGGACAGAAGCTCTTAGATTGGAATATTCCCATTGTGATGCCAATAGGTGGTCATGCAATTTATTTAGATGCCAAACGCTTTTTACCCCACATCCCCCAAGACCAATTTCCCGCCCAACGACTAGCAGCAGAATTATATCTAGAAGCTGGTATTCGGGCAATGGAACGAGGTATTGTTTCCGCCGGACGCAATAAAGATACAGGCGACCATTATTATCCTGATTTAGAACTCGTGCGCCTGACAATTCCCCGCCGTGTTTATACCCAAGCCCACATGGATTTAACAGCTGAAGCAGTAGACGAGGTGTATTACAATCGCGATCGCCTCAGTGGAATGCAAATGATTTACGAACCTAAATATCTCCGCTTCTTCCAAGCGCGTTTTCAATTGCTGTAAATAAAGTTGTTGACGTTTAACCAAAATATAGTTTTGTAAACTTTTTTGAGGTTTATACAATTATTGTGTATGTATTGTCTGACTCGGAAAAATTAGAGGAATATTAATTTGTCCACAGTGAACAGTGTTGAGTAAAATCACGCTTGTGAAACACCACACCTGTTACTGAGCCTGTCGTAAAGCCTGCGGCATAGCTAGAGCCTCCCATACGCTAACGCTAACGCTGAAGGCGCAGCCTCTGTCTACGATACGCTGCGCGTAAGCGTCCCGCAGGGAACGTAGAGAAGTATACGCCGGATCACTGATAACTGATTCCAGTATAAGTACTCAGGTTGGGAACTTTCAGTTTCATTATGAGTCTTGCAAATGTGACAGAAATTTTTACGTAAAATTCCGCAATTGCCACCAGGACAATTGAATGTATATCATGGCATCTTTAACAAGAAAATCCGTATTAAGCAGTATTTTTCCCCAGGATTAACTATTGCTAAACAGTTTTTATACTACTTTGTTCCTCACTATGACTGATAAACACGAAAAAATTAAATTTCCTCTATGGCCTTATCTTAACCAACCATTATTTAGCCGTGATTCTAAATTAGAACTAAATCCCCGTCGTTTTGCCTATGTCTGGCGGATTGGACTTTTAGAACGGTGCTGGTATAAAGAATGCGATGCTAAAGGCCCACAACAGCATTAAATTATCAAGATTGGCTACAATAACTACATAACCTGCAAACTAAGCCTCGTCTAACGTGGCTTTTTGCGTTATAAGGGTGTAGGGGTGTAGGGGTGTAGGGTTGACAAAAAACCTAATGACTAATAACTATTGACTAATGACTCAACACTCAACAGTCAACGGTCAGCAAATACTATGTCCTTCGTACCTTTACATATACACAGTGATTACAGCTTGCTTGATGGAGCAAGTCAGCTACCGGATTTGATTGACACAGCGATCGCGTTGGGAATGAGTGCGATCGCTGTCACAGATCATGGTGTAATGTATGGTGCTGTGGAATTACTGAAAATTTGCCGCAGTAAGAATATTAAGCCTATTATTGGCAACGAGATGTATATCATTAACGGCGATATCGAAAAACAAGAACGTCGTCCTAAATATCATCAAGTTGTTTTAGCCAAAAATACTAAAGGTTACAAAAATTTAGTTAAATTAACTACCATTTCTCACCTGCAAGGTGTCCAAGGTAAGGGGATTTTTTCTCGTCCTTGTATTAACAAAGAATTATTACAAAAATATCGTGAGGGCTTAATAGTTACTAGTGCGTGTTTAGGTGGAGAAATACCCCAAGCTATCTTGAGTGGTAGGCCAGACGCAGCGCGGAAAGTAGCACAATGGTATAAAGATGTATTTGGGGATGATTTTTATTTAGAAATTCAAGACCACGGTTCACAAGAAGACCGAATTGTCAATGTTGAAATTATTAAAATTGCTAAAGAATTAAAAATTAAATTTGTTGCTACTAACGACTCACATTTTATTTCTTGTTTTGACGTAGAAGCACACGACGCTTTGCTGTGTATTCAAACAGGTAAGCTGATTATTGAAGATAACCGGATGCGTTATAGCGGTACAGAATACCTCAAATCGGCTGAGGAGATGCACTTACTATTTCGTGACCATTTACCAGAGGAGATTATTGCACAAGCGATCGCTACCACTCAAGAAGTAGCCGATAAAGTCGAGCCTTACCAAATTATGGGTGAGCCTCGCATTCCTAATTATCCCATTCCTGCCGGTCACACTGCTGATACTTACGTAGAAGAAGTTGCTTGGCAAGGATTATTACAAAAATTAAATCGCAAATCTCGCAGCGAAGTTGATCCAGTCTACCGCGAAAGATTGGAATATGAACTAAAAATGTTGCAACAAATGGGTTTTTCCACTTACTTTTTAGTAGTATGGGACTATATCAAATTTGCTAGAGATAATAATATTCCGGTAGGTCCAGGTAGAGGTTCGGCCGCAGGGTCTTTAGTAGCTTATACAATGGGAATTACTAATATTGATCCAGTACATCATGGCTTACTATTTGAGCGATTTTTAAACCCAGAACGTAAATCCATGCCTGATATCGATACAGATTTCTGTATTGAACAACGTGATAAAGTCATTGATTACGTAACAGAAAAATACGGTAAAGATAAAGTTGCCCAAATCATCACCTTTAACCGTCTCACTTCCAAAGCAGTATTAAAAGATGTCGCCAGAGTGTTAAATATTCCCTATGGGGATGCTGACAAAATGGCGAAATTAATTCCTGTAGTGCGGGGTAAACCCACTAAACTCAAGGTAATGGTTTCTGATGCTACCCCAGAACCAGAATTTAAAGCCAAATATGATAATGATCCCAATGTGCGCCGTTGGCTGGACATGGCCATGCGAATTGAAGGAACTAACAAAACCTTTGGAGTTCATGCCGCCGGTGTCGTCATTTCCGCCGAACCATTAGATGAAATTGTTCCCCTACAACGCAATAATGACGGCTCTGTAATTACTCAATATTTCATGGAAGACCTAGAATCAATGGGTTTGTTGAAAATGGACTTTTTAGGTTTAAAAAACTTAACCATGATTCAAAAAACCATTGATCTAATCTCAGAAAATCATGGCTTTAAAATTGACCCCTATGAAATTACCAATCAAGAACGTAAAGCTCAAAAAATATTAGCTAAAGGGGAGCATACAACCCTACCTAAAGATGTCCAAAAAACCTATGAATTATTAGAATCTGGTGAATTAGAAGGTGTATTTCAATTAGAATCTTCAGGAATGAAACAGATAGTTCGAGATTTGAAACCTTCTAACATTGAAGATATTTCATCCATCTTGGCATTATATCGACCAGGACCTTTAGATGCGGGGTTGATTCCTAAATTTATTAACCGTAAACATGGCAGAGAAAATATTGATTATGACAGCCAAATTTTAGAGCCAATTTTAAATGAAACCTATGGGATTATGGTTTATCAAGAGCAAATCATGAAAATTGCTCAAGATATGGCTGGCTATTCGTTAGGACAAGCTGACTTGCTGCGCCGTGCTATGGGTAAAAAGAAAGTTGCAGAAATGCAAAAGCAACAAGAAAAATTTATTGATGGTGCGACTAAAAACGGTGTGAAAAAACAAGTAGCCGAGCAGCTATTTGATGATATGTTAAAATTCGCGGAATATTGTTTAAGTTATGATACTGAAATCTTAACAGTTGAATATGGCTTTTTAGCCATTGGTAAGATTGTCGAACAACAGATTGAATGTACAGTATATACTGTTAACAGTAATGGCGCTATCTACACTCAACCCATTGCCCAATGGCATGATCGCGGTCAACAAGAAGTATTTGAATATTGCTTAGAAGATGGTTCAATTATTCGGGCAACGAAAGACCATAAATTTATGACTACAGACGGTCAAATGTTACCCATTGATCAAATATTTGCAGAGGATTTAGATTTATTGCAAGTTAAAATCTAGTGGTGTAGCCAGCCTTTATTAATGCAACATTTAAGCCTTGCCACGCCAGTAGGCTTTGTTCCGGCTGTGCAACGATTTAGTTGTGTAAGGAAATGATAAGTAGGTAGGCAGAATAAAACCAAACTGTGTAAAGTAAAGTAAACAAGCCTAAAACCCTTTTTCCCCCTGCCCCTTGCTCCCTGCTCCCTGCCCCCTGCCCCCTGCTCCCTGCCTTATCCCAACGATAATTTTTAACGCCAATCTACTTATCTAGCTGTAACTGATCACTCTTTTGGCATTTTGGCACATATCATACTTTTGCGGTTGGTATTGTGATATTTGCGAATGTCTTTGTGCGACAATACCGACTTGCAGAATCCCTCGGCTAACTACCGGGGGTCTTTTTTTCACAAAAATTCAAATTTTATCTTGGCAAAAAAATTACCTCCAACTTAGACGCTTGAGGAGGCAATGATCAAAGACATTTAATTGTGGACTAGTCTATTGACTAATTTATCTGTTCCTTAAAATACCTTCCCTGCTCTGAAATACTTACCTAAACTTAGTAAAACTAGGTTTAGTGATTTCTTCCTGCTTCTTCCAAGATAGAAGGCTACAACAGTCCCCAGGCGTTAAGTTCAGGTCAAGCCGACCTTACTTTTTGTTTTTCAACTAAAAGGCTGATTGGTTTGTACGTCCTTGGTTTTCGGACATACTATGATTTTACAGCACTTAAGGCTACTTTTTTTAGATACCTTTAAGCATATTTAGCTAACAATTTGGCTACTTAGTAAAGCTCTATCTCTAGGAATACCCAGGGTTAAGTTTTGTGTAAATAATTAAATACACAATTACATGAGTGCGATCGCTCTGTCAAGAAACAAAGAGGTTTAGGGGTGTCAGGGAAGAAAAATCTGTTTTTTCTATATTTTGGTAGTGCGTAACCCTGCTCGTTGGAAGCTCACCAGAGTAAACCTGAAATTACGTGAGGACATTAAAATCATATGAAATCAATGGTTTTATATGTAAATGTTAACTAATAATAACTTCTTCCTCAAATCAGGATATGAATATATAAATATTGCCTTAATGTAAGAAATTTTAAAGACGGGGTTACAATAAGAATTAAGATGCCAATGGTTTGTTGTCAGACCATAAGAGCAAGTTGACGTGCTGTAGTGGTAGGAGAAAGCAGCATATCAACAGAGGGGATATCTGGTAAACATTGCCTAGACAAGAGTTTAAATCAGTGAACAGTAAACAGTTATCAAGCTTATAGTGGGGGATTTAGACCCACCACAACACGCTTACCACCAATGGGTATGGTGTTTCACCTTTGTATGTAACTGATAACCGATAACTGATAACTGTTAAACCTCTTGGTCATTTAACTTTGGAATCTCAACATTGAACAAAATTTCCGTGCATTTGTATCAAGCAACTGCATATATTTTTTGCCTGACCACAGACAACCTATTCTCAATTATCCCAAAGCCTTGCGAGATTTAACATCCAGAGGAATCAATGACTAACCCTAGTTTTACCAAAGCAATAAATACATATCAACCCCTGTCCGAAGAACCAAATTTATCAGGGAAAGTGCAGATAAAAAATGGTCATAAAAACGAATCGACCAGACAGCGAGACACTAGAAATGATATCGTTGTGACCAATGATTCAAATCGTGGTCGAGTGGCAATTTTTATTGATGGTATCAATCTATTTAATGCAGCTTTGCAACTTGGTATCGAAATCGATTATCTGAAATTACTTTGTCATTTAACCGCCGGTTCACGCTTATTACGGGCATTTTTCTACACCGGAATTGATATTTCTCGGCCCAATAATAACCGTCCTCGGAACAACGACAAGCAACAGGGTTTTCTGTTTTGGATGCGTCGTAATGGTTATCGTGTAGTCACAAAGGAAGTACAAGTTACAGATAACTCCAAAAAACCCAATTTAAACGTAGAAATTGCCGTAGATATGATTACCTTAGCACCCTACTATGATACTGCGGTTTTAGTAAGTGGAGATGGAGATTTAGCCTATGCCGTCAACGCTGTCACAAGTACAGGGGTGCGGGTAGAGGTGGTGAGTTTGCGAACCATGACTAACGACTGTTTAATTGATGTTGCTGACTGTTTTATAGACCTTGATAGCATTAAACAACATATTCAGAAAGATTCCCACATGGGGTATAGCTATCGCACTATGTCTCATTCCAATCTGTAGATTCGGGACTGGGGATTGGGTAATGGGAAATAGGGCATATCCTACACCCCTACACCCCTAGGACTGAAGTAAAATAAAAATCCAGAAGCTCTGCGTATTTCAATCCTAATCAAAATGGATATTTTAATTGTTGAGGATGAATCAGAAATTGCTCAGTTAATTCAACATTCCCTAGAAAAAGAAGGATTCACCTGTCGTATTACCCGCGATGGTATCAATGCTTTGGGGCTATTTCAAGAACAACCACCAGATTTAATTATCTTAGACTTAATGATTCCTGGGTTAGATGGTTTGGAGGTGTGCGCGAGGATTCGCCAAAAACCTGGTACAAAAGACCCTTATATTCTCATGTTGACAGCTAAGGGTGAAGAAATAGACCGGGTAATTGGTTTGTCTACGGGTGCGGATGACTATATGGTAAAACCCTTTAGTCCCAGAGAGTTAGTAGCTAGGGTGAGAGCTTTGTTGCGGCGTAGTTTACGACAAGGGGGACAAACTCAGGTAAATCGTACCCAACACTTTACAGTAGATGTAGACCAACGCACCGCCAGCCGCCAGATTAATTCCCAACCACCAGAAAGCCTAGACTTAACCACTCTAGAATTTAATTTATTAAGTACCTTTGTTAGTAATCCTGGTCGAGTTTGGAATCGTACCCAGCTAATTGACAAACTGTGGGGAGATAATTTCTTCGGTGATGAGCGGGTAGTGGATACTCATGTAGCAAGGTTACGCAAAAAAATTGAGCCTGATCCTGCTAATCCCACTTTTATTAAAACTGTAGTCGGAGTTGGTTATAAGTTTGAAGATACATTGACATCCTCCCCCGTTTTCTAAACGGGGGATTCCAAGAATTACTTCTTGGGTTTCCTCTTTCCACGACTCGGCTTATTTGGAGGGATTTCTCCAACGCCAGTCGCTACAACGGGGGAAACCCCCGCAACGCGCTGGCTCCCCAAACAGAGGTCGATATCTCCAGAGGCTTGAGATGTTGAGATCAGGACAGAGAATCGCTTCTTTGCCTGGTCTTCAGAACCGTACATGAGACTTTCGTTACTAGTGCGAGAATTGTGTAAATAATTTGTTAGATTAGGTGGTCAATTAGCTGATTCACTCTGCTAGAGTGAACAGCTAGCATCATCAGTGTTATCAGCATCTACGGATGCCAAAACTATGACACCTAGAGTTTTGTTCCCATTAATCGCCGCCACTTTAATTTCTAGCGGAGGGTTGATTGTGCAAGCAAGTCAACCCAAACCTCGGACTGTCCCCGCTAAAACTTCCGTGTCGCAAAAAAAACCACCCGTTGACCAGCCAGTACAACCCCAATGGAAGTTATTCACAGCCCCAGACGGAGGTTTTACCGTATTAATGCCAGGGATACCTAAAAGGGAATCCCAAATTCAAAAAACCTACATGGGAGAAATTGAACTAGAGATATTTTCTGCCCAGCCACCCAAGCAAGAAGTAGTCTATATCGTGGTTTATAACGAATTTCCCCATAGTTACGCCAAAATGACCAACCCCCAAGAAATATTGCATAACGCCCAGGCAATGACCTTAAAAACCACTAAAAGTAACTTAATCAGTCAGCGCAATATTCGCAGTTCCAATGGTCATCCAGGTAAAGAATTTGCTTACATTAACATTGGTGGGAAAATCACCAGAACCAGAATCTATGTTGCTGAAGGACGTTTATATCAAGTAACGGCAATAACTACTAGAAAACAGCAGCAAAACTTAGCTAGAACGATTACAGGATATTTAAATTCCTTCCAGATAGTTCTCAAAAAGTGAAACAATCAACAATATCTGACAATATCAGCCCAAAATTTAACTTCTGGGCTGATTGCTATTAAGCGGAAAATAGACCAATTTGATTCAGAAAAATAAACTCCGGCTGACCTATTGTGCCACTGGATTTCATTGTTTCCTGGACTAGAGGATCATTTAAAAACTGTTCAAAATTCTCCTGACTCATCCATTGAAATAAGATCCAGACAGTATTTTCTGCTTCCACAGATTTAATTACTTCTGGACTAAGACTACCGTCCTGTTTGCGGAGATCAGCCCCACGGGTCGAGAACACACCCACAAATTTTTCTAGGTTTTCGACAGATACTTTGGCGAGTATACTAATCATCTCTGCCACCATACTTTTATTGTTAACTTTTAATATTAACTATTTGTCTGTTGGTAGAAACCTAACAAAAGTCAACACTCATTACCAAGTTTGCAACAACACCCCAGATATCCGGTAATGTAGTATCTACATGATTATTAGCTACTGAATACCACCTACTGCAACCATGTCAGAGTATCCTACTCTCCCTACAACCAAACCCCAAAATCCTAACTTTTCCTCCGGCCCCTGTGCCAAACATCCCGGCTGGTCTGTGACTAATTTGCAAAATGCTTGTTTAGGTCGTTCCCACAGGTCGGAAGATGGCAAAGCCAAATTAGCAGCCGTAATTGAACGTTCCAAACAAATTCTCGGTCTTCCTGCTGATTATCGCTTGGGTATTGTTCCCGCTTCCGATACTGGTGCAGTAGAGATGGCGTTATGGTCATTACTCGGACAAAGACCCCTTGACATTCTGGCCTGGGAAAGTTTTGGTCAAGAATGGGTCAAAGATGTCGTAGATGAGTTGAAACTGCCCGATGTCCGCTTGATGAAAGCACCCTATGGCAGCTTACCCAATTTAGAAGAAGTTGATTTTAGCCATGATGTTGTGTTTCTGTGGAATGGCACAACATCCGGGGTGAGAGTTCCCAATGGTGATTGGATTAAAGATGACCGGGAAGGATTAACCATTTGTGATGCCACATCTGCGGTATTTGCTATGGATATACCTTGGGAAAAAATCGATGTACTGACCTATTCTTGGCAGAAAGTTTTAGGCGGGGAAGCACAACATGGTGTAATTGTTCTCTCACCCCGTGCTGTAGAAAGACTAGAAACTTATCAACCAAGTTGGCCTATACCAAAAATTTTCCGTTTATCACAAAAAGGCAAGTTGATTGAAGGCATTTTTAAAGGAGATACCATCAATACACCATCAATGTTGTGTGTAGAAGATGCCCTAGATGCCTTAATTTGGGCAGAAAGTATTGGCGGACTGTCTGGTTTAATTAATCGTAGTGAAGCCAACTTAGCAGCTATCAGTAAATGGGTTGAGCAAAGCAATTGGGCTGATTTCCTAGCAGAAAAGCCAGAAACTCGTTCTTGTACTTCCATCTGCTTAAAAATCGTCGATGCTGGGTTTGCTAGCCTCAGCCCAGAAGACCAAGCCAAATTCGCCAAGAAAATGGCTAAACTTTTAGAAAAAGAACAAGTAGCTTACGATATTGCCCCCTATCGTTCTGCACCTCCCGGATTCAGAATTTGGGGAGGAGCTACGGTAGAAACTACAGATATTGAACTTTTACTTCCTTTCTTAGATTGGGCATACGCTAGTGTCAAAAGTGAGTTTGCGGCTGTAGCATAATGGGGCATGGGGCAATTTAATTTTGGATTTTGGATTTTCAATTTTGGATTGGATTTCAATCTAAAATCTAAAATCTAAAATCTAAAATTCTTCCCCTTGTCTCCCTTGTCTTCCTTGTCTCCGCCTCCCCCCTGCACCCCTGCCCCCTTGCAGTCTTAATTATCCGAACACGATATAATACATCACTCAACGCAAATTAGCTGGTATTTGTTCTGGAATCACCCAATAGTAAATAGTTCTGCCATCTACTTGTAGTGTTTTGTCAGGCTGCCAATCACCCATATCAAAGGCATGGGATACCACCCTAGTACCGGGCTTGAGTTCTTTAAAGAGCTTAGGACGTAGTTTTAGATTGATGTCAGGTAACAGGTAAAGTGTAACTACTGTAGCATCACTTAAATCAGTGTTAAATAAGTCTTGCTGAATAAACTTTACCCGATCAGTAACTCCAGCTTTTTGAGCATTGATGTTAGCTTCTTGGATGCGTTCTGGGCTAATATCTATACCAATGCCTCTTGTGCCGTACTTTTGCGCGGCTGTATTTACAATTCTACCGTCACCACTACCCACGTCATAAAGCACATCATCTTTATTGACTTTTGCTACTTCTAACATAGCGTCTACTACAGGTTGTGGTGTTGGTACATAGGGAACATCCGCAGGGCGTTCTTGGGGTTTTGTGGGAGGTAGTGTTTCAGTTTGACCTGTCAATATTGGCACAGAAGGCGTTGCTTGTGCTTCTAAATTGGGTGATTGAGTTGTGCAACCAACAAGACTCAAATTAGTAATACTAAAACCTGTGACTAAAACCAGTAGCATTTTTTGCAACTTCATTGATATCCTCCAGTTAAATTACTGATTTTTGATTGTTGATTGTTGATTGTTAACTTTTAACTGATTACTGGTAGCGATTCCAAATTAAAAAGGGAATACCTGTGGCGACTACTCCTACACCAGCCATTGCACCGATGTTGGTGTAAACTAAGCTGGAGTAGAGCAAGTAGCCACAAACCATACAAAAGAGTATGGGTGTGAGTGGATACAATGGCACAGGAAATGGGCGTGTAATCTTTGAGTCTTTAGTTCTGAGGACAATTAAAGATATGCCAGAAAGCAAGAAAAAGAACCAAAATACAGGGGCAGTATAATCCACCATTGTTTCAAAGCCTTTGCGGGTGAATGTCCCTAGAATCACTAGTCCTAATGCCATTGCTGCTTGTACCAACAATGCAGAGCTAGGTGTGCTGGGGTTTGGTTGCCAACGCCCCATAAAACCAAACAAAGCAAAATCTTTTCCTAGAGCGTAATTAGTCCGCGCACCTGTAAAAATTGTGGCATTGATTGCCCCTAAAGTAGAAATTGCAATTAAAAAGCTAATAAACAATGCTCCAGGTTCGCCGGCAACAGAGCGCATTAAATCTGCTGCTACTGCTTGTGATTGTGCCATGTTGGCTAATCCTAATCCTTGTAGATAAGCCCAGTTGATTAATAAGTAAATGGCGGTGATAATGCTAAGACTCCACAGTAGCGATCGCAATATATTACGCTGTCGATTTTGTATTTCTGCGGCAATGTAAGCGGCTTCGTTCCAACCGCCATAAGACAGCAACACAAATACCATTGCTAGTCCCCAATTACCTGATGAAGTAGGCTCTGGTGTGACTACAGAATCACCTGTAGCACGCAACCCAAACATCACTACTAGTAACAAACCTAAAACTTTCGCTAAAGATAGTAAGTTTTGTGTCCACTTACCTTGTCTTAAACCAAAAAGATTCAAGGCTGTTAAGAGAGTAATTACCCCTGCTGCATAGACAGAAGTAGAGAATGAACCCAATCGCCATAATTGCGAGGCATAATCACCAAATACGAAGGCTAATAGAGTAATAGAACCAGTTTGAATGACTGTTAACCGCGCCCAGGCAAATAAAAAGGCGATCGCTCCCCCAAATGCACGTTTAAGATAAAAATACACCCCACCAATATCAGGATAGGTTGTTGCCAACTCTGCATAGCACAATGCACCAATCACAGATACCACACCACCAGCTAGCCACAACATCAGTACAGTGATATCATTTCCGGCTTGACTCGCTACTAGGGCTGGAGTTTGAAAAATGCCTGCACCAATGACAATGCCTACAATTAAAGCCACGGCATCTGGTAATCTTAACAACTGCCTTGGTGTTGCCACATTTCTCACATCTCCTTGTTTCAGGACAATATTTT
>JBODRP010000125.1:0-14383 GCA_050633005.1 Trichormus sp.
CATCTTTACGAATCTGAGAGTATTCTTGTACACGACTTTTAGTAAATTTCAAATCTACATCTAATTCTTTGAAACTTTTGTCATGAAGATATTGGCAACTTGTAAATTTCTGGTTAGTCATATCTATATCAGCGATTGTTCTAGCACCTAAAAAAGCTCCTATAGAAGCACTAACTAAGCAAATAGCACCCAGCATGAGTGAAATCATAAATACCTCTTGGGATTTGTATTGTGTAGCCCTTTTACTGAATCTTAAAAACTAAACAAGGACTTGCTTATAAATATATTTCCCGAATTAGTTTCATAATCACATCAACAAATATCACAAAAAATTATCAATAATTTTAATTTATATTAATTTTTATTATTCGGTGCTTTTTATGGACTAATTGAATGATGAAGATATGAGTATTTTTAACATCAACAATACCTTTAAAATCGCATATTCAACAAAGTACAGTGAATCTGCGATCGCACTTCAATTAAAGCTAAAATAATGAAGCGTAGTCTTGTAAAAATGATGAGCAATGAAAATTAAAGCAGTTATCTGGCAAGAAGATGATGTATGGTGTGGTTCTGTACCAGCTTTACCAGGATGTCACACTTGGGGAGATAGCTACGAACACTTATTAGAAATGCTACAAGATGCAATTCAAGGCTGGCTAGAAGTTGCTAGTGAACGAGAAGAGCTTGAACCAGAGAAACAGATAGTTGAGCTATCCCTATGAAATCAGTTTCCGGTAAAGCACTTTGTAAAATTGTGGAACAGCAAGGTTGGGAATTAAAAAGGATTACAGGCAGTCATCACATTTATACTAAAGAAGGTGTAGATGTCATTCTTTCAATTCCAGTTCATAGTAATTGAGATTTACCAATTGGAACTTTAAAAAGCATCATGAAAGATGCTGGACTGACTGAAGAAGATTTATAGTCAAAACTGAGCATCAATCCAAATTTTCATGCTGTCAGTCGGGGAAAATCAGTTCGGCGTGCAGCAAACAACAAACAAGCTTGAATATCTTCTGCTTCGAGGTCGGGAAAATCTTCTAAAATTTCAAAAACGCTAACATTCTCCCCCAGCATTTCTAAAATATCGCTCACGCGGATTCTCATACCGCGAATACAAGGACGACCTCCACATTGACCAGGAGTTTGGGTAATACGTGTTAATAATTCAACTTTTGAGTTCATTTAGTAACCCAATATAAATTGCGTTGTCCTGATCATACAGAATAAGTCATATTTTTAGCGATCGCCTATGTTGGGGTGTAAGGCGATCGGACTCATTAAAAATACACTTCAATACAGTTTGATGACTGTTAAAATAACGAGCAGGAGGTTGAATCATGTCTAATACTGCTCAAGAAATATACAACCAAGTGATTCGTGACTTACCACCAAATGAAAGATTACGCTTGGCAAACTTAATTCTTAATGATTTAGTGCAGAATAGTTTGGCTATCATCGACGAAAGCGATACATGGACTGAGCAAGACCAAATCGAGTTAACATCATTCTCTTTGCAGTACGCATCTGCAAATTTTCCTGAAAGTAATGACAGTTAAAATAACAAACAGGAGTTAAATCATCCCTAACACTGCTCAAGAGATATACAACTAAGTTATCTGTGACTTACCATGACTCAAGCTCTACGCAAGCTGACTACATTTGATGAGTTTGTTGCTAAATATCCAGATGAAACAGAGAAACGTTATGAACTCCATGATGGAGTAGTAGTTGAAATGCCACAACCAACAGGAGAACATGAAGAAGTAACTGGATTTTTAGCCTTTGAAATTACTAGAGAGTGTATCCGATTAAATCTCCCCTATTTCATACCCAAGACAGCATTAGTCAAACCACATGAAAATGAATCAGCTTACTCGCCGGATGTGCTGTTATTAAATCGCCCCAATTTAGTCAATGAACTTTTATGGAAAAAAGAATCCACTGCCATTCAAGGAATCTCAATCCCATTAATTATTGAAGTAGTCAGTACAAATTGGCGTGATGATTATTTGAAAAAATACGCTGATTATGAGGTAATGGGGATTCCTGAATACTGGATTGTAGATTATGCAGGATTGGGAGGTAGAGAGTTTATAGGTAATCCTAAACAGCCTACTATTTTAGTTTGCTGTTTAGAAGAAGGTGAGTATACTGTGAGAAAATTTAGAGGTGACAACCGTATTCAATCTGTAACTTTTCCTGATTTGAATTTAACTGCACAACAAATTTTTAATGCTAATTTGTGATCATGGCTGTAAATTACCACAATATTATTACAATTGAACCAGGAAAAAGAGGCGGTAAACCTTGTATTCGTGGAATGCGAATAACTGTGTATGATGTATTATCTTATCTTGCTTCTGGCATGACCTACGAAGAAATACTTGATGATTTTCCTTATTTAACGCAAGAAGATATTTTGGCTTGCATTAATTATAGCCGATGAAAGTTAGCTATGGGTTAATTGTAACTTGAGATAATCGATAAAATCTAACAGTTCAGTATCAGAGAGTTGATAGCGCGATCGCTTGCCATATTTTTGCTGTAAAAACTCCCTTCCTTGCTCTGGACTCCAATTTAATTGTGATAGATAATTATCAGTTTCAGCGATAAAACCTGCACGATTCTCAGACGAAGTTAACTCTTGATTGTAATTCTGAATATGATTAACTTTCAGACTAACTTTTTGCCCTAGAGCTTGCCAATCTATTTCCTTATGTCCATCCCAGCTAACACCTACAGCACGATAAGTTACTGGATTATAGATAGTACAAAAAACAATGGTTTTATCACCAGGACTAACTGCGATTGTGAGAGGATGACACAACTGTTCATGTGTTAACACATCCAGAGAAAGTAACAAACTTTTAGAAAAATAAGATTCACTACCTGAGCGAACTATATAAGGCTTATCCGCCAAAATATGCACATCAGTTTTTCCAGATTCACCGTGTGATGTCTCCACTTTCTTATTACATTCAATGCCTGTAATCAATCCTGTCAAAGCCCTATCATAAATCGGAATTGGTTTAGTATCATCCGAGAGCATATACCAACAGTGATCACTTTCCTTACTCACAAAAACATACTGAGCCTTGGGGATAGAGCCGAACCCTAATTTAATATCCATAGATAGCCTAATAATTTCCGTCTAGAATCTCCTTAATAGATATAATTCCCCAACCATCAAGCTAATTAACACTTAAAATACAACAATAAACCCTCCGCGCCCCTACCCTTCGGGTTCCGCCCTTGGCGGTATGCGTTTCCCTCTGCGCCCCTCTGCGTTAAAAAATAAAACCCCACCCCCAGCCAAAATCTCAGCCTGGAAGTGAGGCACTCAAGCAGACTAAACTCAAACTATAGTTTCCGGCTCATAACCCAAAGCCTTTAATCTGCTTTCTAATTTCTGCACTCTATGCTCTGCTTCCAAACGCAGTTGTTCTTCTATACCTAACCGTGCTTCCGCATCCATAAACCGTTCTTCTGGAGTCAGCAATCGGCGTTTCTGCTCATCATACCAATACAACCATTCTCTTGCTATTCCTTGATAAAGACCTCGTTCCTTACCAATTCCTAAACCAATTTCTGGCAACCAAATAGGATTTCCTGAAAGCAAGAAATACTCCCCATCCTCTAGACGATACACTTCCAAAGGCGGCTTTTTGCGACGGAAAGGATTGTACACAACGTAATACAAAACTCCCATTTCAGCATAAATGTCTTTTTTGGTACTGTATTCCCCTAAATGTTTGGGCGAGGCTACTTCTAAAGCTAACATTGGCGGATTTTCTTCTTCCCACAGCACATAGCTTAGGCGTAAATCCCCATCAACAAAACGTTTAACTCCGACACTTAAGAAACCATCAGGGACGATCGCTGGCTTTTTTGGGTCATAATAAATACCCATATTTACACCAAAGTACCAATCCCATCGGTCTAACCAAACTAAAGCCAGTGTCGCTTTTAGTAAACTTGGAATTAATTCTTGTATTTCATTATCCACAGGCGTGTCCTCGGAGTTCGGTAGCTCTTCGGAAGATGGTAAACAGTGTAACGAGTTGTAGTTTAACATGAGAGTTTTTCTCTGACTCTAGTTTTAGATAGAGAAATGTATCAAGAGAGAATAAGTGTCAGTAACTAAAGATAAATCGTGTGTTCTCTTGAGATACCAGGCACTATCAAAGGATAATAAATTTAAGGGTACATGGGAAAGATTTATATTTTCTTAATAGGAGTGTAACTGATGAGTCAAACCCCTGTTAACATCACTTATTCGTTAGAGGAAATCTTAGGACAAATCAATCAGAAGCTAGATACCCTACAAAAAGACGTTACAGAAATTAAAATCGGGCAAGCGAAAATGGAAGCGGAACTTAAGGGAGACATTAAGGCTTTAGAAGCGGAACTCAAGGGAGAAATTAAGGCTTTAGACATGGAGGTGAAAGGAGTCGGTAAGCAGTTAGACACCCAAGAGTTTATCAATCGTTCTGTATTGGTTGGCTTTGTCTTAGCCTTGACAGCCGGAGTCATCAAATTATTTTTTCCCAGTTTATCTAATTAGTTATTGCAATCGAGCCAATTTTATACTTTTGATTAGGAGTGTAACTGATGAGTCAAACCCCTATTAACATCACTTATTCGTTAGAGGAAATCTTAGGACAAATCAATCAGAAGCTGGATACCCTACAAAAAGACGTTACAGAAATTAAAATCGGGCAAGTCAAGCTAGAAGCTGAACTTAAGGGAGATATTAAATCTCTGGAAACAGAACTTAAAGGAGATATTAAAACTTTAGAAGCCGAACTCACGGGAGATATTAAAGCTTTAGACACAGAGGTGAAAGGAATCGGTAAGCGGTTGGACACCCAAGAGTTTATCAATCGTTCTGTAGTGGTTGGCTTTGTCTTAGCCTTGACAGCCGGAGTCATCAAATTATTTTTTCCCAGTTTATCTAATTAGCAGAGAACCCCACCTTCTGCAAGAAAGCGGGGTTCTATAGTCTCACGATGCTCACAAATCCCAATTAATTACCGATTGCTGGTGCATTCAAAGAAACTTCTGCTGTTTCTGGTTGTTGATTCGCTAACGTGGGAACAGAATCACGCAACCTCGCTGTCAGTTGTACAGTTGTAGCGTCGTACATCTGAGTCAGTAATTTGGGATAGAAACCAATCCCAATAATTGGCACTAACAAACAAGCAATGATAAACACTTCACGGGGTTCAGCATCAATCAAAGCTTGGTGAGAAACTAATTCTTCGTTTTCTTGTCCGTAGAAAATTTCGCGCAACATTGATAGCAAGTAAATGGGAGTTAAAATCACCCCAACCGCCATCAAAAATACGACGATGACTTTAAATGTAGAGCTATAAGCATCACTGGTAGCAAAACCGACGAATACCATTAACTCTGCTACGAAACCACTCATCCCTGGCAATGCTAAGGAAGCCATTGAACAAGCGGTGAACATAGCGAAAATCTTTTGCATCCGCTTACCAACACCACCCATTTCATCTAACATCAGGGTATGTGTCCGGTCATAGGTTGCACCCACGAGGAAGAATAAACTCGCCCCGATTAAGCCGTGGGATACCATTTGCAAGACTGCGCCACTTAACCCTAAATCGGTAAAAGAAGCAAACCCGATAATTACAAACCCCATGTGCGAAATTGAGGAGTAAGCAATTTTGCGTTTGAGGTTGCGCTGGGCAAAAGACGTTAAGGCTGCATAGATGATGTTAACTACCCCCAGGATTACTAAAGCTGGGGCAAAGTACGCATGGGCATCGGGTAGCATCTGGGCATTCATGCGAATTAGAGCGTAACCACCCATTTTCAGCAGAATACCAGCCAGTAACATATGCACAGGGGCTGTAGCTTCACCGTGGGCATCTGGTAGCCAAGTATGCAGGGGAATGATGGGCAATTTGACAGCGTAAGCAATCAGGAAGCCACCGTAAAGTAACAGTTGGAAATTGAGGGCGTAATCTTTAAGGCCGAGCGATCGCATATCAAAGGTGACATTATCGCCATAAAAGGCCATTGTCAACGCTGCCACCAAAATAAACAGCGAACCGCCTGCGGTGTACAAAATAAACTTAGTGGCTGCATACTGACGCTTCTTACCGCCCCAAATCGCCAGCAGCAGGTAAACGGGAATCAATTCCAGTTCCCACACCAGGAAAAACAGCAGCATATCCTGCACAGCGAATACAGCGATTTGTCCGCCGTACATCGCCAACAGTAAAAAGTAAAATAGCTTAGGCTTGAGAGTCACAGGCCAGGCTGCTAAAGTTGCCAAGGTGGTAATGAATCCAGTCAAAATAATCAGGGGCATAGACAAGCCATCAGCCCCGACTGACCAATTCAAATCTAACTGGGGAACCCAGGCATAACTCTCCACCAGTTGTAAATCGGGGTTGGAGAAGTCGTAGCCAGTATAAAAAGCGTAGACAATCAGCGCAAAGTCTATCAACCCGACAATCAGGGAGTACCAGCGCACGGTTTTGCCGTCTTTATCTGGGATAATGGGGATCAGTAGCGACGCTGCGATCGGTAACAAGATAATCGTCGTCAGCCACGGAAAATTAGCTGTATTCATTACAATTCGTCTGCTATCAAAATCATGTTTGCCAAAAAGCCACTAGTTATTAACTAACAGCTTTTTGACGATTTGGCATTTATTGTTAGTTTGATTTAATCAAATCAGCAATCCCCGATTTTTCGCTTGGGAGTCTTTTTTGACTTGTTTGGTATCAAATTTCTGGCTAAACGCAGTCACTCAAATTTAAAAGGACACATAAAATGCAAATTACCATCGAAATCCCTGATGATATTGCTCATCAACTCGCTAATACCCCTGACCAACTTTCCCGACGCGCTCTAGAATCTTTGGTGGTTGAAGCTTATCGCCATCAGCAAATCTCGACAGCCCAAGTTCAGCGTCTGTTAAATCTCTCTTCTCGACTAGCTACGGATGCTTTTCTTAAAACTTATGAAGCTTATCTGCCTTATACCGCAGCAGACTTAGAGGAAGACTTAAAAGCTATTGACAAAGCAATTACCCAGTGATGACCATTGTTTGCGACACTTCACCCTTGTGCTACCTCATTTTAATTGATGAAGTTGAAGTTTTGCCTCAACTTTTTGGTCGCATTATCATCCCCAATGCTGTCTGCACAGAACTCCTTGCTGAAGGCTCTTACATCCAGGTTCAAAAATGGATTGCCCAACCTCCAAGCTGGTTAGAAATTCACTCTAACACGCCTCTTTTACCCAACTTATCCAGCAAACTAGGTATAGGTGAGCAAGAAGCCATTTCTCTAGCTGTCCAACTTGACGCATCCCTAATCATTTTAGATGATATGGATGCTCGACAGGCAGCGATCGCTTACGGTCTGAATGTAACAGGCTTACTCGGTGTTCTTTATCGTGCAGGTACTCAAGATGTCATCAATTTCCCTAATGCCATCTCTCGATTGCAATTAACCACCTTTCGTGCCTCTTCTGCCCTGATCCAAAGTTTTTTAGATCGTTATTACCAAGAACGAAGTTAGTTTTACCAGCAGGGATAGAATTATTGGCTAAAAAACTAGGATTTTTGCCTGAGTCTCATTATTACATTAGGACAGTAAAAATTCTACCTATGGGTGGCTGTCTGGAATTTTGAATTTTGAATTTATTTATGAAACCCTGAAAAAATTTAGGGGCAGACGCGTGTCCACCCCTATAAAAATCAGGTGACACCGAAGAATATGACTAAGCCCAAAACAGCCCCAAAGATGATGAGGGCGTAAAATTGAGCGCGACCATTTTCTAGGTATTTAAGACCTTCACCACTGACGAGGGTGAAAAAGCCTGTAAGGTTAACTGCACCATCAACAACGCGGAAGTCTACTTCCATAACTTGTCTAGCTAGGCGACGTAAACCCAGGACAAAAACACGGTGGTAAATGTCATCGAAATACCACTTGTTGAGGGAGAGTTCATAAAGTGGCTTGATTTTAGCAGCGATCGCAGCTGGATCAATCTTACGCTGCAAGTACATCAAAGAAGCCAAGGTAATCCCAATTAAGGACACACCTACTGAACCACCCGCCATGATGTAAAACTCATGGGGGTCAAACTCGGCAGCTTTTTCGATGATTTCCGCCAAACTTTCATTAGGTGAGAAAATGAACCGTTCAAAGTAATTGTTGTAGGGTGTACCTACTAAACCAATCACCATTGAAGGCACAGCCAACACTAACAATGGTAAGGTCATTGTCCACGGCGATTCATGGGGTGAATCACTGTGATGACCGTGACCATCATGATGACCACCTGTGGCGGCTAATTCGCCTTTCTTCATTGCCCCAGGGCCAAAATTAACGGCGGGTGCTGCTGATTCCATCTCAAGAACAACTGCTGCCGCTTTCTTGAGCTTGTCTTTGATTTTCTCGTCATTTCCTCGGAATTTACCTTCAAATGTCGAGAAATACATTCTAAACATATAAAAGGCAGTAATCCCGGCAGTCATCCAGCCGATAAACCACAGCAGAGGATTAGCGGCGTAGGCTGCACCGAGAATTTCATCTTTTGACCAGAAACCAGCAAAGGGAGGAATCCCAGAAATTGCCAAACAACCAATCAAAAAGGTGAGTCCGGTAGCGGGCATATATTTCCTTAGTCCGCCCATTAAGCGCATATCCTGCGCTAAAACTGGGTCATGACCAACAACCCCTTCCATCCCGTGAATCACTGAACCAGAACCGAGGAACAGCATCGCCTTGAAATAGGCATGGGTCATCAGGTGGAACAAACCCGCACTGTAAGCACCTACCCCCATCGCCATCACCATGTAGCCTAACTGGGAGACGGTGGAGTAAGCCAAACCCTTTTTGATGTCGTTTTGGGTAATAGCAATAGTAGCCCCCAAAAATGCTGTAAATGCCCCTGTAAAGGCAATTACATTCATGGCGGCTGGGACGTGTTCAAATACAGGATACATCCGGGCAATCAGGAATACCCCGGCTGCCACCATTGTGGCGGCGTGAATTAAAGCAGAAATGGGAGTGGGGCCTTCCATCGCGTCCGGTAGCCAGACGTGGAGCGGAAATTGGGCGGACTTAGCGACAGGGCCGAGGAAGACTAGAATTGCAAACAGAATTGCTAGAAAATTGCTCAATGAGCCTGTTTCTACCAGTGCCGCTAGGCGATCGCCCATAATATTGAAATCGAAGCTGCCTGTAGCCCAAAACAAGCCCAGAATGCCCAGTAGTAAACCGAAGTCTCCTACACGGTTGGTGACAAATGCCTTTTGACAAGCATCTGCGGCTGATTTGCGATCGTACCAAAAGCCCACCAGCAAGTAGGAACACATCCCCACTAGTTCCCAGAAAATATAAATCTGGACTAAGTTAGGGCTGACTACTAAACCCAACATTGAAGAGCCGAACAAGCTGAGGTAAGAGTAGAACCTCACATATCCTGGGTCATGAGCCATGTAGCCATCAGTGTAGATCATGACTAGCAAGGCTACCGTTGTCACAATCACCAGCATCAGGGCTGTCAGATTGTCGATAGTGTAGCCCATGCTCAGGTGGAAATTGCCTGCTGCTGCCCATTCCAGGGTGCGGAGATAGGTTGCGTGTCCTTGGAGTTGACTCCAAAGGAGAGCGATAGACATACCCATCGCCGCACCCATCAGGGAAATGATCAACACAGCATTTAGCTGCCGCAGGCGGTTTGTCGTCTGATTGAACGAAATTAAGCCTAGACCAACTAGCATTGCCCCCAAAAGTGGCAATACTGGAATCAGCCAGGCGTATTGATAGATTACTTCCATCACTGACGCGTACTTTTAGGATTTTTGACTAACTTTGGACTTTACTGTACAGTTCTGGCCGCCAGCAACTATCCATGTCGAACTGTTAACAATTGTGACACACACCCTAGATGATAAAATACCCCACTCGAACACTTTTGAGTGAGGTCGTTAAGCATGGTTTTAGATTTGGGAACTGGGGACTGGGGGCAGGGAGCAGGGAGCAGGGGGAGACAAGGAAGACAAGGGAGACATATTTACCCCAATGCCCAATGCCCAATGACGGCAGTTGCTACAAGTCGGGAAACCCGCCCATCGCACTGCCTCCCCAATGCCCCATGCCCCATGCCCCATACCCTTAACCCAAATTATGCTAAATACAATTCTAAGTCTGATGTTTTAGAGCTACTGTAAGCGGTGGGACGGTTAATGTAGTTGAGTTTAATGTCCTCTAAAGCTAGACGGAGGTCATCTCTACTACGAAAACTTTCTAGACGATGCCGAATCATGCCATTTTCAATTAGCAGTAAGGTTGGCAGGGACTTGAGGCGATAGGTGTTAGATAGCTTGAAATTTTCATCAGCGTTAACCCGAACTAACTTAATCTGATCTCCACATTGAACTTGAAATTGCAGCAGTAAGGGGTGGATTATCCGACATAAGCCACACCAAGGTGCTTCAAAATTGACTAAAACAGGAACTGAAGATTCTAAAACTTCTTGAGTAAATGTCCGCTCACTAACCGACAACACCATGATGCCTCTAGAATTATAGGTTTTTATTATCAAACTAGCTATCAGCAGAAGAAGTTAGCAAGCTAGTCAACGCTTCTTAGCAGCTATTTTTCAAAATTTTTGTTGTTTTTGATGCAAAAGTCAGCACGATTTTAACCAGAAAAATTTGCTTATTCAAGTCTTGGCAACTTCTTGGTAAAAGGGTGTTTTGAGTGGTGTGATGTATACTCCTAAACAAACTTGATTCCTAATTGACTTACCCATATACAAACATCAAAACCAATGACTGCACCCTGGCTAACAGCTATTTCAATTCATCCTACATTGATTTGGTAGCAATTGATCAGGGGAATTTTTTCCTAGGTTACTATTTTTTTGGGAATTGGGGATCAGCTAAAACTACCAATCTACCCTACTAGTGGCGATAATTAACAAGGGATGCGCCCACCAAAGTATTCCTACGAAAATCCCCACACCTAAGTAAGCAGGACGGATAAATTCCTGCCATTTTAGAGATTGACGACCATCGATAATTGCGACAAAGGGGATGATAGATGTACGCTGTTTAACAATTTCAAAGGCTTCACCGTAGCGGTGGTGTAGGCGGCGATCGCCATGCCATACCCCAAATAAATGATGCAATACTAACCCCAGGGATGTCACTAGGGTAAAGCTTGTCCCCAACCACAGAGTATGGGCGATACACCAAATTATTTGCCCTACCATCTGGGGGTGACGGGTAATCCTGATAATTCCTGTCTCATAGAGATGCACTTGGGGCTTTTGAATAGCCGCAATTTCTAGTAGATTGAAGGTGGCAGGATACAAAAATAAAAATGAAATCGCTGACAATACCCAAACTATTGCTTTTACCCCTGGTACACCCTGTACCTGCCACAGTTGCCAGCCATCATAACGATGATTAAAAAAGTAAGTAATTACTATGACAGCCAACGGTAGACTAATTAATGCGAAAATAATGCGATAAAGCCTTGGCCCGATACGCTTTTCTGCCCAAGGACGCAAAGCAGCCCCCCCACTGTGGGCGATCGCAAAAATTAACAATAACCCCAGCATCACCAAATGACTCGGAGCTAACCCAGGATTGACCATCATCATAAACAGGTAAAGTAATTTAAAGAAAAGTTAACTCTATACAACCAATACCACAAAGTATTCAACAGGAGACTTGCATCAAAATGTTGTGGTACTGTCTTTTTCGAGTCAAGCCTCCAAAATTCCAAATGTAATCAATTGTGTCTATCATGATTGATTACCAAAGTTGCTCCTTTCAAAGTTTGTGGGTTGAGCCTTATGTCTGACCTTCCATTCACTTTAGATCAGTTACGTATTCTTAAAGCGATCGCTGTAGAAGGGAGCTTCAAGCGCGCTGCTGATAGTCTCTATGTCTCCCAACCTGCTGTGAGTTTACAAGTCCAGAACCTAGAGAGACAGTTAGATGTCCCTCTATTTGATCGTGGGGGACGGCGCGCTCAATTAACTGAAGCAGGGCATCTACTATTGAGCTACGGTGAAAAAATTCTCAGTTTATGTCAAGAAACTTGCAGGGCTATTGAGGATTTACAAAATCTCCAAGGTGGTACTTTAATCGTTGGTGCTTCTCAAACTACTGGGACTTATCTATTACCCAAAATGATCGGGATGTTTCGCCAAAAATATCCCGATGTCGCAGTTCAATTACACGTCCACTCAACCCGTCGCACCGCTTGGAGTGTAGCCAATGGACAGGTAGATTTGGCAATTATTGGCGGTGAAATCCCCGCAGAACTAGCGGAATCATTAGAAATGATCCCCTACGCTGAAGATGAATTGGCACTAATTTTACCTGTCTTGCATCCCTTTGCCAAACAAGAATCGATTCAAAAAGAAGACCTATATAAACTGCAATTCATTAGTTTAGACTCCCAATCAACTATTCGCAAAGTCATCGATCAAGTACTAACTCGCTGCGAACTTGATACCAGAAGATTTAAAGTGGAAATGGAACTCAATTCCATTGAAGCCATTAAAAATGCTGTACAGTCTGGTTTAGGTGCTGCCTTTGTATCCACTAGTGCGATCGCTAAAGAATTACAAATGGGTGTACTCCACCGTACCCCCATTGATGGTGTTGTTGTCAAAAGAACACTATGGTTAATCTTTAACCCTAATCGCTATAGATCCAAAGCCGCAGAAGCTTTCAGTCAAGAAATATTACCCCAGTTTGCTACCCCTGAATGGCATCAGGACATTTTAAACCTGTCACAAAGAAAACTCATGGTAGCTCCATTAGAAGCTGTCTTACCAACTGCCGATAACGAAAGTTAATCTGGAATTATTGATTGTTGGTTGTAGAATAAATAACCTTTTGACCGTACCAATTTTAGATTTTGGATTTTGTGGAAAGTTCTGTAGGTGGGTTTCCCGATCATTTTTTTGATTCCAGCCCTGCCCAAGCGTGGGCGAAGTCTAAAATACTCCCTGCGCTGCGTCCGCTAAGTTGGCGTAGCCTCTCGTAGAGAAGACAGCAAATCTAAAATCTAAAATTGTTTGACTACCAGTAATAGGTAACAATCCCGCCCATTTTCATCAAAACTAGCATCAGCGATGTTTTGATTGTCTTGGGGAGTACGTCAACACAAAAATACAATGCAAGTCTACTGTACTCGTCCAGCGTGTCCACGTCCAGAAAATTATTGTCCCGATTTAGACGATACGACAATTAGGACTACACCACAAAAGTACTGTACTAGCTGCGGTATGCCCTTGATGCTAGACGGTCGATATTTACCCGTAAAATTACTCGGAAGAGGAGGGTTTGGTGCAGCCTTTCTCGCACATGATCGTCGGTTTCCAGGGATGCGTTTTTGTGTAGTCAAACTGTTCCAACCTCCCAGCAATTTCACACCAGAACAACTAGAAATAGCTGAAAATTTATTTGAAAGAGAAGCTAATGTCCTGGCTTACATAGGCGAAGAACACGATCAAATTCCCAAGTTGTTCGCCTTTTTTCCTATGCTTGTTCCCAGTTTACAACCTGGACAGCAAGACCAATTTTTTTACTTGGTACAGGAATATATTGATGGGCAAAATTTAGAGGAAGAACTAGCCCAAAATGGTAAGCTTTCCGAACAGCAAGCTTTAGAATTACTGCAAGAAATCCTCAAAATCCTCAAATTTATTCATGATAGACAAATCATTCACCGCGATATTAAACCTTCCAATATTATGCGCCGCCGTGATGGCAAACTGTTTCTGTTAGATTTTGGGGCAGTTAAACAAGTTACAGCTGTCTCAGCCTTTGGTGCTGGTTCTTCCACAGGTATTTATACCGTAGGCTTTGCAGCACCAGAGCAAATAGCAGGAAATCAAGTGTTTCCATCTACAGACTTATATGCTTTAGCGGCAACTACTCTTAACTTACTCACAGGGCAAGAACCGACGAAACTCGTTGATCCTTATAGTAATAAGTGGATATGGCGAGAGCAAGTGAATGTTGATCGTCACCTGGGTTATATCTTAGATAAAATGCTTTTGCCAGCAGCCAAGCAGCGTTTTCAATCGGCAGATGAAGTCTTGGCGGCTATTTCTCAGTACGTCATCCCCCCAAAAATCCCACACAATCCGCCCACCGCACCCAAACCACCGCTCTCCAATTTTTCTATCTGGGAATTATTAGGCGGTGCCGCTTTTAGTGGGTTTGAGGGCGCATTGATGGCGATCGCTATTTTCCATCTGACTCAATCACCAATTATTACTTTATTGTTGGTATCTGTAATTTTGGGGTTACTGATATTGGCTCAAACTAAGGGTTGGATTAAACAATTATATT
>JBODRP010000126.1:0-14250 GCA_050633005.1 Trichormus sp.
AGAGTTTAATGCTTTGGTCTAAACCGCCAGTCAGAATATATTCACCGTTAGGCGACCAAGCTACACTTAAAATTACATCATCGTGTCCCTGCCAACTTTGAAGTATTTTTCCGTCAGGCTGCCACAGTTTAATAGTTTTGTCAGCACCTACGGAAACTAGAGTTTGGCCATTAGGCGACCAAGCTACAGCCTGAACTACGTTCCCATGTCCTGTGAGAGTTTGCAATAACTTACCGTCCAGACTCCATAATTTAATTTTCTTGTCGGTACTAGCGGAGGCGATCGCCTGACCATCTGGGCTAAAATTGATACTATTGACCCCGGCTGTATGTCCTGAAAGAGTTTGCAGCAGTTTACCTTGAATATTCCACAGTTTGATGGTATTGTCTTGACTAGCAGAGGCAACTATTTGACCATCAGGACTAAAACTCACACTGTTAACTACTTTTCTATGGTCAGATAAAGTATGCAGTAGACTACCATCAGCACCCCACAGTTTGACAGTGTTATCGGCACTTGCAGAAGCAATTAAAGAGCCATCACGACTAAATACCGCAGTGTTCACCCCGGCAACATGACCCTCTAAGCGGTTATATTCCTGCACTCCCACAACTGCCTGATATAATGCTGTTTGCACCCTTTCTCTAGTAAAAGGGTCTACCCACACCGCTCGTTGTAATTTTCGTCCGGCTTTTATCCCTTCTTTTAAAGCATCAATACCTTTTTGGGATGCAAATAACGCTTCACTAGAAACACTCAGGGTTTTAATTTCGCTGTCGATGGCGGTGATAATAGAAATACTTAACCCCAATATTGCCAAAACAGAAGCAGCTAAGGCAATTTTCAGGGAACGATTTACTTTACTTTCACTCAGTCTTTGACGTTTTTGACTTTCTGCAAGTTGGGCGGTTAATTCTTTTTCTTTGAGTTCAGCGCGGAGTTGTTCTATTTCTAATTGACTGACTTCTTCTCGCTTGCGTAACTCTCGCAATTCTGTAAGTAAATCTAATCCTTGCTGAGGTTGAGGATCTATAAATTTACCTTGTTGCTTTTTTTGTCGGAGTTCCCGTTTGAGTCGTTCAATTTCAGTTTGACTTTGTTCGACTTTGTGACGTAGTTGGTTGAGTTGGGCTTGAAAGCTTGATTCTTGTTGTTGCAAGTAACGAATTAAATCGACTAAATAATCATGAATTAATTGATAGCGTTCGGGAATATCGGGAAATAATACCACTAACCCGGAACTAACTAAAATATTTAAAACTAATTCTAATTTACCAGCATCTTCTAATTCTGCTAATTCTGCTGCTAATTCGGCACGAGTTTTAAAAGGTCTGTTGTTGCTTTCATCGGTGAGTAAATATAACACTAGTAAAGCAGCCCGCTCATTTTCTGCGCCGCAATCTTTAATCAGGGCTTTAATATATCTTTCTATTAATTTATTAGGACGATATGGCTGATATTGGGCGAGAGTAGTAATACCTTCATCTTGTAATTGCGCGCCGACTAATTGCAATTCAATGGGGCGAATTTCTCCCATGTCTGTAGATAAATCTTCTACTAAGGCATCAATTAAGGCGGGTTCTAGATTTGAGTGGGAACGGGTGGTTAATTTCTGAATAATTGCTTTAGCATATTCGGGGGAAAAATTATTCAATTGATAGCGGATTTGTTTATCGAGAATATTATTATTAATGGCTTCAAGATGGGAAAGATGGTGAAAATCTAATAACTGATGTAAATAATCTTCTCTCAGAGAAAGAATTACTTTTACAAAAGAAATATTTAAACAATCACTAAGAAATTGATCAAATTGTTGTGTTTGTTGGCGGTCGGTGCAGCCAAAGAAAAATTCTTCAAATTGATCAAAAATTAAAACTGTAATCAAATGCTGATCAGCATTTTGATGTAATTGTTCTAAGATATAGCTAATACTAATAGGTGTTGTGGTGACTGTGGCAATGGTGGCATCTCCTTGGAGATGAGACACTGCTACTTGTAAAGATTTCCCTAATTCTCGTACCCAGTCGGTGTAAACTTGTAAGACTACCGGTACAGCAATTTGATCCCCAATGGCGTGATTTTGCAAGGCAGGAACTAACCCGGCTGTCACCGTGGAACTCTTACCCACCCCAGAAGGGCCATGAATGACAAGCAATTTTTGATCTGACCTGCTAATTCTGCCAATTAAGTTATTAATATCCCGTTCTCGACCGGAAGCGGCGATTTCTAAAGCGATGCTACTGCTTCCTGACGGTGACATTAAAGCCGGGTTGGTAGCTTGTCTTTGGGGTTGTAAACGGCCTGCACCAATAAAAGCCCGAAAGCCGTATTGTTGTTCTACAGAACGACGTTTTTGACGAATGCAATAAGCTTCTACATAACGACCGGCTTCAAAATAGAGCGATCGCAATTGCCGCAGCATTCTAATATAACGATGGGCATCATATTGATGGGTGCTATTTTCTAAAGCTGTGGGTAATGCTTGGGCAGCTTTATCTAAATAAGCTTGTGCTACTGCTTTTTCACCTAATTTTTGCTGGGCTTGGGCTAAGATTAAATAATAAATCTGCGTTAACAACAAAGGAAACAAACAATCATGGGGTTGAGTGTCGTTTTGTTGTGACTCATCTAATTTGAGTAGGGAAACATGGGCTAAAATACTCGCCTGTATCCATCGTGATGCTTGAACGGCAACCTGTGCTAAAAAACCATAATCACAAGCTAATTGAATTTGACTGCCGTAGGTTTGATGTAACTCTAGGGCATTTTGGGCGACTATTTGTAACTCATCCCATTGTTGCAGGTGTTGCAAAACCTCCGCTAGTTGCCCGATAAATTCCGCCGCAATATCCGGCCGTTGTGCCACCTGTAAAATCTGCAAACTTTCCTGTAAATAAGACTTAGCAGCTTCCCAATGGGAATAACTCTCTAACTTGTTCTGCTCGGCTAAACGACAATGACACAACCCAATATAAAATAGTAAAACTCCCTGTCTGAGTAGTGGGGGAGATGGGGGAGGTGGGGGAGATGGGGAAGAAAATACAGCCTCATTAACCTGATATTCCATGTTTTCTTTGGCTACCAATTGTTGCCAAACCAGCAAGCTTTGACGAAAATGATTTAAGGCCTTGTGGATGTCATCACTAACATAATCATCCAAACCAAAAACAAACTTTAAACTAGCGTGTAATTCTGGCTCTAGGGTAATACCACGGTCATGCAGTTCATTAATAGCTGAGTGGAGTTCATCGCTATGTTCCCAAACTTGCTCTAAGGTGGCATAATTATCTGTAACTTGGGGTGGTCGGCCTTGTCTTTGCTGGTTGGTTAACACCTTGGCAAATAAACAGTCAGTTTCTTGCTGTAAAAACTGCTGCAACTCTGGAGTCGTCATGGCAAACTGAATTGGTGTTGCCGCCCAACTAGCAAAATCGGGAGCTAAACGCACAATTTTCTGTAAAATCCGATCATTTACCCAAAAAACCATCGGGAAATGATGGCGTTTCGGTAATTCATCTCGAATATGATTAATTGACCTCAGTAAATCGTCAATTTCATCTACAGTTTCTAAACCCAAAACCATCAATGCAGATGGCTGTTGACTCTCAGCCACCAATTGAAAATGTAGAGCTGTATACAGACTTCTAGTATTGTGGGGTAAAACAACTTTTTGGATGGCAACTACCCCGACTGCTAATTTATCTAGTGATTTTAAAACCCGCTCTTGTAACACTCGATAATTGCAGCAAACTAAAACCACCGAAAAATGACCGCAAGAAAGGGTGATAGCTCGCCATAAACTGTTTAAAGCCCGTTCGTTAGCTGCTTTTATATCTGCTGGGAATTGTCCTTCAACCATGACTTAAATTTTGGTGTCTCGGCTAAAACAGGGTTAACAGCAAACCAAGCTCCTTGGTGGTCGCGGTATTCAAATACAAATAAGCTACGTAATAAGGTATGATATTCGATATCACCCCTGACTCTTTGCTGTTTGACAACCTGAAAGATTAACTCCCACTCATGACTATCAATAGGGTTAACTCGGTAGTCTCGTTGTCTTTGAATTACCAACTCTACACATTCCCGTCCAAAGGGTGGATCTTGTTCGCGCAGACAGTCAAACAGCAACCCCAATAAATCCCGTACATGACCACCACTAATCAAGCATAATCTATCTAGTGTTTCTAAGTGATCAAATACTTCTGTAACTAAGTTTAAGCGATCGCTCGCCGCCATCTGCGGGAAAGCTCTAGCTAATACCATTTGGCGCATTAAAGATAGCCCTTGGGGAAAAATCTCCCCAGAGCGCAACCGTACCGGAATCATTGGTAAAACTTTCGGTGCTACCCCACCCCCTAAACGATGTTGTAATTCAGCACTATCGTTAGAAAAAGTTAAAGCCAGGGGAATGGTATAAACTATATGACAATTAAGCTTACGTAACTGTTCACCTCGTTCTATAAATAAATATTCTGGCAGCGATCGCCCCGATGGTAAAGGGCGAATTGCTACCCTGTCGAGGTTATCGACAATTACCACTAAACCCTTTTTGCCTTTAGCTTTTAGTTCTTGGTCAGCCAGTGCTAAAAGTTCTAGATTAATTGATTGTAAAATATTTTGGGTGCGCGGTTCGAGGTAATCACGTAAGCGGCGGCGCAATTGCGGACTTTCTTTGGTTTTAGCCGTAATTTTGGCAATTCCTAGGGATAACTCCGCTTCTACTCCCAACTCAATTGGCGTTTGGAGAAAATCCAGCACCTCACTAAATAACTTAGTGAAATAGTTAGGTTTAATGCGGATTTTCATCGCTTCCAGACTTTCGCTCACTTGACCCGCGATCGCTAGTAAAATATCTGTTACATCCACATCTGCCATTTCTAAGACGTGGGTTGACTCAAAATAAACTACATGAAACTGCTGTTCTTCTAACTCAGCCTTGAGGCGCAATAACTCCGTAGACTTCCCACAACCGAGATGCCCTGTAAATAATTGACAGGTAGGAGCATTAGGTGATATCCGGCTAATAGTACGCTGCAAAGCCTCAATAATTTTCCCGCCCCGCACTGATGCAAAATCGATATAATACTGGCGATCGTTTGTATTACCGATCATCAGTGGTCTACTCGGATTGCAAGCCTGATAAAATTTTTCTAAGTCTAGGGGCATAAGTATAGAGGGAATTAGGGATTAGATGGAAGCAAAAAACCTAACTTATGGTTGCAAAATCACCGTGGCTTCTACCGATGATCATCTCAATTAAATATGCTCATTTTTGGCAATTTATGTTGTAAATCAGTATTTATTACTGAAATCATCCAATTATTTAACAATACTCAACATATCTTTACCAATTTTCTTATAGTTGGTATTTGGAGTAGCGTCACCGGACTAAAATTTTACAAAAAAATTCTCATACAATACTTTAGCCTTGCCACGCCACTACTTAATATTTACTTGATATTTGCAAACAAATAGTTAAATTTATTACGAATTACGTTAGCGGAGCGGGGCGTTAGCCCATTACGAATTATCACCTTAGTCTTGACAAATACGGCTTCGTAAGCAATCTTCTGTTTGCTCATCTCTACCTGCTATGAGCGATGACATCATCTGTGATTGAGTATTTGTGTTCTCAGCAACCACAAAATTGACTCCTGATAATTTATTCGAGAAACTTGCAAATTGATCATGATTGAGAAGATTGACATCGGCATTGTATAAATAAATAGGTAATGCCACCATGCCAATATAAATCTTGCTATTCATCTGAACCTCAGCCAAAAATTTCTGATTGCGTTAGTTCGTAGATGCCACCTGATAACTGTTTACTGTTTACTGATCAGCATTGCGTATATTTGTTTATGCTGTATAGATTTATTCAATGCTACTAGTCGCAGAGACGCAAATCATCAATTACCTGTTCCGGGGTTGGTAAATACCAATCACCAACAACGGTAAAATTGGTTTACAGGATTGATGCACAAAAGTAACTGTTGAGACTGTCTTAAGTGAGCTTTTTAGTTTCGAGTCAAAAATCAACAGTGAATTAATCCCCATATATTATTTTCTCATATTTAGTTAGCCTGAAAAATAGGAAATAATAGGGACTGTTGACGGCTAGCTGCATAATTACAGCACTTTTACAGTAAGTGAGGTACACCATGAGTAAGAAGTAATAAGTAATAAGTAATAAGTAAATTTATTGCTCATTATTCATTATTCATTACTTTTTCCAATTAGTTGCTGTACCTCATCGACATCGAATCTGCTGTATGAACTCTGGGGAAGCTAGGCAACACAAAATAATCTCATGCCCAATGCCCCATGCCCCATGCCCAATGCCCCATAATTAAAATATGTTTAAGAACTGGTTTGTAAGAATATTAATAGTATTCCTGGGTCTGTGGCTGTTCATAGATATCAGTTCCCGCTTGGGAGCAGAAATTTTTTGGTTTCAGGAAGTCGGCTATTTACAAGTATTTTTAGTCAGGTTGGTGACTCGTGGTGGTTTATGGATAGTCATAACTGGGGTAACGGCTGCTTATATTTTGGGAAATCTCGCTTTGGCGCAACGGCTGAAGTATCTCCATCCTGGGAAAATAAAGGAAGTTGAGCTAGAGGCAGTCAGTCTCAGGAGCGAATTAAAAAAAATCCTGAGTTCTGAGTCGGTTCAACCTCGTCAGGCAACAAAATATGATCAACAAAGTTTAAAACCGTTAAAATTACGCTGGCTACTACCTCTGAGTTTAATATTGAGCTTATTGGTAGGGTTAATGCTGACTCACTATGGTCAAATTGCTGTTGGGTACTTGTCCGCAACTAACAAAACTCAACTGATTGTACCGTTTCGACTAGAAACACTTTGGCAGTTAGGTATACAGAGTTTTAGTCAAGTGTTGTCTCTGGGTGTGGCAATTGTTGCGACCATCGCAATTTTAATTTATTCCCAGTTTTTACTCAATGCGATCGCTGTTATTCTCAGCATCTTCTTAGGCGTAATTTCCTATTATAACTGGGCTAAAGTGCTGCAATATTTCCACCCTACAGCCTTTAACAGCACTGAACCCTTATTTGGCCTAGATATCAGCTTTTATATATTTTCTCTCCCCTTTTGGGAATTGCTCGAAGTCTGGCTAATGGGGATGTTTTTCTATGGTTTTGTGGCTGTGACTCTCACCTATCTTTTATCTGGTGACAGTCTCAGTCAAGGTATATTCCCCGGTTTTTCATCCCGCCAACAACGTCATTTATATGGCATGGGTGGCTTATTGATGTTGTTGGTAGCTTTTAGTTATTGGTTGAGTCGCTATGAATTAGTTTATTCTCCCCGTGGAGTGAGTTATGGAGCTAGCTACACCGATGTTACTGTACAGTTGCCAGTTTACAACGGCTTGTGTGGTTTAGCAATGGCGATCGCCACTTACCTGCTGTGGCGAACTATCTTTTGGCGGCCAGCATCTCGGTATGGTCAACTGGTATTTTATGGCTTGGGTTTATATCTATTTTTAGCTGTAGTAGCAGGTAATATCTTAGCCACTGCGGTACAGTATTTAATTGTTCAACCCAATGAATTACAACGGGAAGCACCATACATTCAGCACACCATCGATTTAACTCGACAGGCATTTAATTTAGAAACAATTGATGTTAGAACTTTCAACCCCCAAGCAAATCTCACAGAAGCCAACATCCAAGCAAATGACTTGACAATTCGTAATATTCGCCTGTGGGATCAGCGTCCACTATTAGAAACTAACCGACAACTGCAACAAATTCGCCCCTATTATCGCTTTCAGGATGCAGATATTGACCGCTATACCCTCAAACTAGAAACTGAGGGACAACCGGCAGTTCCTCCCCAACCACCCTTACCTGAGTCTAATCTAAATCCACCCACAGAACGGCGACAGGTACTAATTTCCGCACGGGAATTAGACTACAGTGCAGTACCACAGCAGGCTCAAACATGGGTTAACCAACATTTAATTTATACTCACGGCTACGGCTTTACCATCAGTCCAGTTAATACAGTTGCTCCTGGTGGCTTGCCAGAATATTTTGTTAAAGATATCGCTGGCAATGCACAAGGCGCACTCACAACCTCTAGTCAAGCAATTCGGGATAGTATACCTATTGGAGAACCTCGAATTTACTACGGTGAAATTACTAATACCTATGTAATGACGGGGACAAGAGTTAGAGAGTTAGATTATCCCAGTGGTAGTGATAATGTCTACAACAACTATCAGGGTTTAGGTGGTGTGCGTATTGGTGCAACCTGGAAACGCCTGTTATTTTCTCTCTATTTAAAAGATTGGCAAATGTTGTTTACACGGGATTTTTTACCTGATACAAAGGTATTGTTCCGGCGTAATATCAAGCAAAGAATCCAAGCGATCGCACCATTTTTAAGATTTGACAGTGACCCTTATTTAGTAGCGGCTGATGCTTTAGCAGAATTGCCAGGCACAAATAATCATCTATTCTGGATTATAGATGCTTATACTACTAGCGATCGCTATCCCTACTCAGATCCTAATAACGACAGTATAAATTACATTCGTAACTCAGTCAAAGTCGTAGTTGATGCTTATAACGGCACAGTAAAATTTTATATTGCCGATCCTACAGATCCCATAATTAACACTTGGTCAGCAATATTTCCTGATACGTTTAAACCCCTGACTGAAATGCCAGTCAGCCTTCTGAGTCATATCCGCTATCCAGTAGATTTCTTCTCCATTCAATCTGAGCGGTTAATGACCTACCACATGACTGATACTCAAGTATTTTACAACCGAGAAGACCTATGGCGAATCCCCAACGAAATCTATGGCAGTGAACAACGGCAAGTAGAGCCTTATTATTTAATTACCAGTTTACCGACAGTCCCCTTTGAAGAATTTATCCTGCTTTTACCCTACACCCCCAAACAGAGAAATAATCTCATCGCTTGGTTAGCAGCGCGATCGGACGGCAATAATTACGGTAAGTTATTGTTATATAACTTTCCTAAAGAACGTTTAGTTTACGGGACTGAACAAATTGAAGCCAGAATTAATCAAGATCCAGTCATTTCTCAACAAATCTCTCTATGGAATCGTCAAGGTTCTAGAGCAATTCAAGGGAATTTATTGATTATTCCCATTGAACAATCTTTGCTATATGTTGAGCCGATTTATCTAGAAGCCACTCAAAATAGTTTACCAACCTTAGTCCGGGTGATTGTAGCTTACGAAAACCGGATTGTGATGGCACAAACCTTAGAACAAGCATTACAGGCAATTTTCCAACCACAAGTAACACCAGCACCAGCCATTATTCGTCCCGTAGAAGAACCTACACCTGCTAATTAGTCACAGTTGATGGGAGAATAAAAATGAGAAATCATGCTTACTCGTATTGCTGCCAGCCGAAAGGAAAATATCAAAAATGTGGAAAAGACTTGTATTTATTTTGCTATTAGTGTTAAGCTTCAGCCTCAGTCATCCTGGTATTGCCTCTGCTGCTGGATTGAAAAGCTTTGTAGACACCACTGATGGCTATCAATTTTTATACCCTAATGGCTGGTTGCAGGTGAAAGTTGACAATGGGCCAGATGTTGTATTTCACGATTTAATTGAGATATCTGAAAATGTTTCTGTGGTCATTAGTCCAGTTCCCGAAAACAAAACCTTAAAAGAATTAGGTACACCCACGGAAGTAGGCTACAAATTGGGTAAAGCAGCTTTAGCACCTGCTGATTCTGGCCGTTCGGCGGAATTAGTGAATGCCCTAGAAAAAGAGTCTGATGGGAAAATATACTATATTCTGGAGTATTTAGTAACACTTCCCAATCAACAAAAACGGCACAACGTTGCTAGTGTTGCGGTGAGCCGTGGTAAGCTGTTCACTTTTAACGCTTCTATTCCCGAAAAACGTTGGACAAAAGTTAAAAGGGCTATGGAAGATGTAGTTGATTCTTTTTCAGTCTATTAAATAGTTAAGTGAGGGACAGCATGAGTAATGAGTAATAAGTAATAAGTAATAAGTAATATAGCGATTCCTAGTTTGCTGAGGTATAAATGTCTGCGTACCTACCCTTCGGGAACGCCTAAAGGCGAATGCGCTTTACTTCTCTGCGAGACGCTGCGCGAACGCGCTCCTCTGCGTTTCAAAATATTATCCATACCTCACTTACCTGGGAATATCTATAAGTAAATCTCTTACTCATTACTCATTACTCATTACTCATTACTTTTTCTAATCCGCCCTCTCTACAAAACTCTTGATTCTCCGAATTTTAGATTTTAAATTTTGGATTGGGAATTGAATCTAAAATCTAAAATTGTTTGACTCTTAGCAAAAATTCTATGCAAATTCCCCAATTTGTGCTAGCCTCAGCCTCTCCCGCACGACGACGTTTACTGCAAACTGTTGGTATTGAACCTATCGTTAGCCCCAGCGATTTTGATGAGTCTCAAATTAAAATTGCGGAACCTGGAGAATTAGTTCAAACTCTGGCTCAACGGAAAGCAGAAACAGTAGTACCACAGTTTGCATCAGGGTTAATTATGGGTTGTGACTCAGTATTAGCAATTGATGGTAAGATTCATGGCAAACCAAAAGACGCAGCTGAAGCGATCGCTCGTTGGCAATTAATGCGGGGTAAGTATGGCGATTTATACACAGGTCATGTTTTAATTGACATCGACCAAAACCGCACCGTAGTTAAATGTCAGGTAACAAGAGTATACTTTGCTCAAATTAGCGATCGCACTATTCAAGCCTACGTAGCCACAGGCGAACCCCTCAAGTGTGCCGGTGCATTTGCCCTAGAAGGTTTTGGTAGTTTATTTGTCCAAAAAATTGCAGGTTGTCACACCAACGTCATCGGACTAAGTTTACCCCTACTCAGACAAATGCTAGAAGAACTAGGTTACGAAGTTACTGAGTATTGGCATTAAAAATTCAAAATTCAAAATTAATCAATCCTGAATGCTTTTCTTGAATTGGTATAGTTCCGAATTGGGATAGGCAGTATTGTTTAAATATTCTGGAATAGGCTAAGAATCTAGGCTTTTAATCCAAAATCCCAAATCCCAAATCCAAAATTGGTATTACTTGGCAAAAACTCATGAAAATGATTATCATTCAAATATGAGTGTACTAAATATAACTGTTGTTGCTGGCCCTGCTGGTGGTGGCAAAACTACTTGGATTTGTCACCAGATGCAAAATCTCTCTGCTAGTGAAAAGATAATTTATTTTAGTCCTGGTACTGGCAACGTTCCAATTGACCAGACGCGGTTAGCTGCGGAATTTCCTCATGTGCAAGTTTTTCAGGATGGGCAAGAAGTTGAGTTTCTAGAACAATTAGCAACAGCCGAAACTGTCTATATAGAATTAGGGTTTTATCTGGAATTGAGCAGTATACGACAAATATTAGATAATTTATCTTACCAAGCCTTGGCTATACTGCCGACTAAACTGCAAGATTCTGAGTATCATGCTTGGGCAGACAAAATTATTCTAGGTGCGGATATTGACCCTGATATTACCGCCAATAGACTTTGGCGTGTTCCCAGTAGAGGCCAAGTCATCGACGAAGATAGTTTACGAGAATTTTGGTATGAAATCACTCATGGTGCTTATGGCTGTGTGAGTCGCGCCAAGGGGATTTTTGATGTGGCTGATGGCCGGGTGCTATATGCAGATTTTGTTGCAGGTGTACCAACAATAGATTTTTTAGAACTAGACTTACCACGCCACTTGGAGGGCAGACCGCAACGCTTTAGCGGTATGGAAGTATTAGGACAGAATTTAGATGAGTCTACCATGAGACAAACCTTAGAAGATTGCTATTTATCAGAAACGGCGATCGCACAATATCAACAACAAGTAAAACAAATTTTAATTGAGGAGATCATCGAGTGAAAATAGCAGTCATGTCCTGCATTCATGGTAACTATGAAGCCTTAGATGCAGTTTTATTAGATATTGACCAACAAAAAGCTGAAAAAATCTTTTGTCTGGGTGATTTAGTAGGATATGGGCCATATCCCAATGCCGTAGTTACACAAATTCGTTCTCTAGATATTCCCACCTGTGCCGGTTGTTGGGATGAGGACATTGTCGAAGGCTTAAACTCCTGTGAATGTAGCTACCCTTCACTATTAGCAGAAAAACGCGGTAAAATCGCCCATGAATGGACACATCAAGAACTGCATCCCGAAAACCGTGACTTTCTTGCCACATTACCCCACGGCTTAAGTCAAGATAATTTAGTTTTCTTTCATGGTAGTCCCCAAAGTAACCATGAATATTTATTACCAGAACTTGACGCTTTTGCTGCCTTAGAAAGAGTGATTTCCGCAGATGCAGATGTATTATTTTGTGGTCATACTCATGTACCCTATGCCCGTACTTTAGACGCAGCTAGTCTGCAAGTTCGTGTTCACAGTGCAGAAATAGAAGAGAAAGAAATGAGTTTTACTGCACCTATGAAGCGAATTATTAATGTCGGTTCAGTCGGAGAACCCCGACATGGGCGACCCAATGCCACCTATGTAATTTATGACACAGAGACTCAAGCAATAAATTTAAGAGAAGTACCTTACGACTATCAAAAAACCTGTGCAGCCATAATTGACAAAGGCTTACCTAGCATTTTTGCATGGCGTTTAGCCCAAGGCTTAGAATATGCAGAAAGAGCTGATGACCCAACCCATATTTGTACTAGATAAAGGGAATTGGGAATTGGGCATTGGGCATTGGGCATTGGGCATTGGGCATTGTATTTTTCTCCCCCTGCTCCCCCTGCTCCCCCTGCCCCCCCTGCCCCCCCTACACCCCCTACACCCCCACACCCCCACACCCCTACACCCTTTCAGAGCAAAAATTTAAATGAACAAGTGGGCAATTTTAAGCGGAATCGAAGGTAATTTAACGGCATATGAAGCTGTCTTAGCAGATATTAAACGCCAAATTAATCAAGTTGAGGCTTTATATATTTTGGGTGATTTAGTAGGGCCAAGACCAGAAGTAGAAAAATTAGTAGAACGAGTACATAACCCAAGACGAGGAGAGTTAGAACCACTGATTTGTAAAGGTTGGTGGGAGGAACAGTGTTTTATTTTGCACGGTCTTGGTCATACTGGAGAACCAAATGATTTAATAGCAAAATATGGCGGAGAGACAGTTAAGTTACTTTGGGAATCTGTTTCCCGTCAAACAGTACAATGGTTAAGAAATTTAGACTTTGGTTTTTTTGAACTAGATTGTTTATTAATTCATGGTACAACTGTATCTGTTGATGAAGAATTAACACCAGATACACCACCAATTCAAATGCTTGACCGTCTCTCACGAATGCAAGCCAATAATTTATTTTGTGGACGTTCTGGTTTAGCTTTTCAATATCAGTTGCAAGCAGGTTCAGTTACTACAGGTATTACTACTCTTGATAGTGAACTATCTCCCCAAAAGGTGGAGATTTTACCGCGTCAAGTTATTGGAGTAGGAAATGTAGGACGCACACCAGGAGAAGCTAAATATACTCTCTACACTCCCACCACTAACCACGTAGAATTTAGAACTGTTCGCTATGGTTTTAATCAGGGATTTCAGGTTAACAAGAGGGTGTAGGGGTGTGGGGGGAGCAGGGGGCAGGGGAGCAGGGGGCAGGGGGAGTAAAACTCTTCAATTTTGAATTTTGAATTTTGAATTTTGAATTGATTAGCCCCATGCCCAAAATTCTTTAATTTTGAATTTTGTAGCAAGATACCCCAGGCTATTCTGAAATTTGTATATTACTTTTTCCGCTCCATATTTACTAACATTTGCTAACAAATACTTCTTGCTTCACCCTAGAAGTGTCGGCACTATCTAGTCCACAAGCTGTCACGGTCGAACTGACCGCCATCTTCACACCACTAGCTACAACTTTGTCAACCAAAGCAACGCAGTGACTCAAATTAATTGCCGCATTCAAATCTCTATCACATTCAAAACCGCAGTGTTCACACTTGAAAACACGCTCTTGAAGTGACAGAGACTCTTTTTTTATCCCACAGTGAGAACAGGTTTTACTACTAGGATAAAACCTATCTACAACTACTAACTGACTACCGTAGAGTTGAGTTTTGTACTCCAACTGACGACGCAACTCATAAAAGCCCATATCAGCTATAGATGCGGCTAGTTTCCTATTGGACAACATTCCAGATACATTTAAATCCTCAACTACTATCACGCCGTGGTTCTTGGCTA
>JBODRP010000127.1:0-14171 GCA_050633005.1 Trichormus sp.
CAGTGCAATTACTGTTAAATACAGAAATATTCGTCGTGATTTTAGCAATAGATGACCGCTATATTAGCCGTGCTTTAGAAACAAGCTATAAAGGAGTTTTAAAACGTGGTGGGACACCTTCTGGTGTTGACTATTTAGAAAAGATTATTCAGATTCCATATAAAATGCGCGCGATAGCTGATGCAGACATTCTAGAAAGCTATTTAAAGTCGCTAATTGAGATCAAAATACAAGAAGATTCACAAGTTGAATATACTATCCAAGAAATATCAGAATCTAGAATTAATCCATTAAATAATCAAAGCCAAATGCTGACACAGCAATATATTCAAAATGAAATTCATGAGACATTTCAAATGCAAAGCAGTGAACCTGAGCCATTTCAAGTATCACAGAGACAGAGTGAAGAATTACTATTAGTTGAAAAATTCACTCAAGCAGAATTTGATATGATCAAAGAATGTTGTAAGCACGTTGATCTGACACCCAGAACAGCTAAACGCCTAATTAATATTTGCAAAATTATCAAAATTATCTGGACACCCACACCCAATGATAAAACATGGGAGCAAGAACCAGAAATAGAAGTAAAGCAAACCTTAATTGCATTTCTTGCTTTAGCTGGCAGATATACTGGTCAAATGCGAAAAATTTTAGAAGAAATTTATTTCAAATTTGAAGAACAAAATGAGCAAAGAATAATTATCGACAAAGATAAATTTATTGGAGAATTAGAACAGCAACATTATTTTATAGATATGTATAATCAGAGAGAATGGCATAAATTCAAAAATGACTTTATAAAAATGCCACCATCACAAGAATTTATTTTTGAACAGAGAACTTTTAATTTAGCCACTTCTTTCTGTTTTGTAGGTGATGTTGGCTATGACCCTGATGATTATTACAATCCTCAATATAATGCTGAAAATGGTAAAAATATGAGCAGAAATCAACAGTAATAATCACAGCATAGCAGAATATCAAGAGCATCTGTTATGGTGCGATCGCTGCGTTCCCACCTCTCAGCGACTTCCAGATAAAAAAATATCCAAAATGTAGGGTGTGTCAGTATGAATAATACCAATTCTCCAAAATAAACCTACACATAGAGGGCAGGGGGCAGGGGGCAGGGGAAGAATGATCTGTAGCCGGGATTTAGAGAAATGGTATAACTTCTGGGTATATAGGAATCTGATCAAATCGGATTCCCAGATCACAATTGCATAAACAAACAAAGGTCAACCTATTGAGTCAGTGAAGGGGTTGAAACCCAAAACAAACATCAACGCTGAAACTTGAGGAACATGACCATGAAATTCCAACACTTAACCAGTTCTTTACTCGCCGCTACTGCATTATTAACCAGCACACTTCCTGCTTTTGCAGGGCCTTTTGATACTCAACCCGCAGGCATTTTTCAGCAAGTGAATGTTGTTCCTAGTGCAGCAGGGAATGTTAAAACCAGCACTCCCGCACCTAGTAATAACTCAGTTGGTAACAGCGAAATTCAAGGTTTAGGCGATCATCAATCTTGGGTTGATCCTAACACACTAGCCAAAGACCCCCGCGCTTTGTGTAGTGATGTCGGATTAGGTAACAATACCCACACCAGCAATACTAAAATTGCCTTAGCAACGTCTACTAGCACTCGTTCTAGTTCTTCTCGCAGTCATAATAATGGCGGTGGCGGTGGTGTCAGCATCTTTGGTATTGGTGTCAATGGTAGTGGTAGTAGCCAAGGCAACCAAACTAATAGTAACTCTAAAGATACCCGCACCAACAGCAGCGAAGAACGCAGCAGCAGTTCCTCGATAGTAGTTCAAGGAAAAAATTGTGATGCTTTCGTTAACTCTGCCGCCGCTAGAGATATGAACTATCAAGATAACCTCACCCGTCGCTATGAAATCAAAACTGGTCGTCGTGGACAACAGGTTAACCAATTACTTGAAGATAAATAATAGTGTAGGGGTGTCAGGGTATCTTCAGGGAAACGAGTAAAACGTGGTTTGTTTGTAACTCCAATTGGTAAAGAAATTTCTGCGGATTTAAACGCCAGTGCCAATATGCTAATTAAAGCATCGACACAGCTAAAACTCAAATTAGATTTAGCCAAGGTTGTTAAGGGACTTTTGACTGTCCCACCGAGGATATTGCTTTGGGAAAATAACTGTAAAAAGCTACGGGGAGTGGCTTGAACCCTCCCCGTAGCATCAGTTTGAATCCCCGCTTTAAAAAGCGGGGTGAGTCAATCACTACTCTTACTCAGCCCAAGCAATTAGCCGAGGTTCATAAGCACTAGACAAGTGTGGGTGTTTTGGTAATACCCGCAAGGACAAGCCTTGTAAACCGGAAGTGGTGTAAATGATATCACCAGTATAAACACTGAGTCCTGATGTATCCTGTCCTTGGTAATCCATGATTACAGGAACAGCGTTAACAATTTCGCCGTTGGCATCGATTGCACCTTGATATAGTTCTACCTGCACATCATCATTTGTTAAAGTTGTCAAGTCAACCTTAGCTTTGACACCAACGGTTTGATTAACTTCAATATCTGCTCCCACAGATACATCAATATCTTTGATTTTGATATTAAACCAGTGTTCGCCGAGTTTAGCTTTCCAATCTGCTAGTTCTTTAGCTGGAATATAATTGTCAGAGCTTAAGGTATGGTAGCGATCGCTAGCTGGGAAGTAAGCTCTTTGTGCATATTCTCGCACCATGCGGGCTGTATTGAAGAAAGGACAATTCAACCGAATTGCATCTTTCATTTTGGCAACCCAAGGGCGGGGTAAACCATCGTCATCCCGATGATCATAGAATAACGGCACAACTTCTTTTTCTAATAAATCGTAGAGTGCGTTGGCTTCTACTTCATCTTGGTAGTTGGGATCTTCGTAGTTTTCGCCGTGGCCAATTGCCCAACCTGTACGGACATAATCGGCTTCATCCCACCAACCATCTAGGACACTCAGATTAGGTAATCCATTCATAGCGGCTTTCATTCCGCTAGTACCAGAGGCTTCGCGGGGACGGCGGGGTGTATTTAACCAGACATCACAACCAGCCACCATTAACCGGGAAATGTGAATGTCGTAGTTAGGAACAAATACTATGTGTTTTTCTAAGTGTTGTTCAGTGATAAAGTGGTTAATTTCGCGGATGAGTTCTTTACCGGGAATATCTTTCGGGTGTGCCTTCCCAGCAATCACGAATTGCAATTTCCGCCCTTTATTGCCTAATAAAATGCGTTTAATGCGTTCAATGTCTCGCATCCACAGGGTAGCGCGCTTGTATGTAGCAAAACGACGTGCAAAACCGATGGTTAAAACATTAGGATCAAGGACTTCCTGAGCTTGGGCGATTTCGGAGGGGGAAGCACCGCGATCGCGCAGATGCTTGACTAAATGATCCCGCACATACAGAATCATATCTAGACGACAACGCTCGTGATTGCGCCACAATTCTTCATCGGGAATTGCTGCCATCCGTTCCCATAGGGGGCTATCTGGTGGTGCTGATGACCAATTTGGCCCTAAATAGCGATCGTATAATTCCTGAGTAGATTTGGCGACACAACTCCGGGCATGAACACCATTAGTAATAGCTGCAATGGGTACTTCTTCGACGGGGACTTTTTTCCACAACCCTTGGAACATTTGGCGTGATACGACACCATGCAGTTGGGCTACACCATTAGAACAGGTTGCCATCTTTAAAGCCAGGACTGCCATACTAAAGGGGGCAGATAAATCTCCTGTATTCTCTCGTCCCAGTCCTAAAAATTGCTCTTTGGGTAAATCAAAAATATCTGCGTAGTAACCCAAGTAGTGAATAATTTTGTCGGGAGGGAACAAGTCAATCCCCGCCGGGACAGGTGTATGGGTGGTAAAGATATTGCTAGACATCACCACCTGTTTAGCTTCGGCGTAACTCAACCCTTGTTCTTGAATTAAAATCCGAATGCGTTCTAAGGCTGAGAAGGCGGCATGACCTTCATTCATGTGGTAGGCGGTGACTTCATACCCTAAAGCCTTCAACATCTGTACACCACCAATCCCTAACATAATTTCTTGGTGGATACGCATATCGATGTCGCCACCATAGAGTTGATCTGTGATGTCGTGGTCGTAGGGGTTGTTTGGTTCAATGTTGGTATCTAGCATATACAGAGGTACTGTTCCCACCTGTACGCGCCAAACTCTAGCGTATACCTTGCGCCCTGGATAATCTACGGCAATCCGCAATTCTGAACCGTCAGGATTGCGTTCTAGGTGCAAGGGCATATTGTAGAAATCGTTAATGGGATAACGCTCTTGCTGCCAGCCATCGACATTGAGATACTGAGCAAAGTAGCCTTGCTGATAAAGTAAACCTACTCCCACTAGAGGTAAACCCAAGTCACTGGCAGATTTGAGGTGATCCCCTGCCAATACACCCAAGCCTCCAGAATAGATCGGCAGGCAATCTACTAGTCCAAATTCAGCCGAAAAATAGGCGTAGCATTCCTTTGGCTTCTGAGTGCGCTGTTTTGCATACCAAGTGCGCTCTTGTAAATAGTCTTCTAATTGACGAGCGGCACGATCCATCTGCGCTAGGAAGCCTTCATCTTCGACTACTTCCAAAAGCCGTGCTTGGCTAATTGTACCTAGCATTAATACTGGATTGTGATGGCTAGATTCCCATAAATCGGGGTCTAAGCGGCGAAATAAATCTTTAGTGTCAACATTCCAATCCCAGTGTAAGTTGTAGGCCAACTTCCGCATTGGTTCGAGTCGTGACGGTAGTGAAGGAGAAACGTTGAATGTGCGAATCGGCTGCATAGGTTAGCAAAGTTCCTAGTTTAGCTATGGCTATTGTTGACTGTCTTTACCCAATGTTGCCAATTCTTTATACTATGTTTGTAAAATTGCCATGACTTTGTTAAGCATTGAAAATTACAGCCATTTATAGCCATTAGTTCATGGTAATAGTATTTTTTCCTATTTACTCATCTTCAAAACGGCTGATTAATTTTATTAAAATTTAATTATTACCTCAGAGATGGGTCAGTTTGTCGGGTGTTTTACAAATAATTATTAAATTGGTTTGATATATTCTTTTACTTACCCTGCTACTCATGATCCCAAAGTAATGATTATTTTTATTCATTATTTTCAATAAAATATGCTATATTATTAGGAATTTTTAAATAAAAAATTATACTATCATTGAACAAAGGTATGGATAACTTCCCGACTCACGACTCTTGAACTGAGGCAGGATTTCATGTACCTAACGATGCTTGATCCTGAGAGTTGTTAGACATAGTGAGAGCCAGGGCGGCAGCAAAAGCCAGTTCTGCTGCTACTTGATAAGCCAGTTTGATGCTAGATTTATTTGGCTGATGGTGGGTAGGCAAGTAATATTTTTGACGATGTGACTCTTGCTGTACTCGACCAGATGCGATCGCACGTTGCAAAATAATCAAGGCATCAACATCTTCTGAGTCATAATTGATTTGGAGGAGTGCATTAATTTTGTTTTGGGCAGCAAGTCCCAAATAACCGAGACTTAAAGCTTCCTGAGCAATTTCTGTAATTAAAGTCATAATTGCCGTCAATGTTGTCAGTTAACGGTGATGTTCAAGCTAAGATTTGCTAATTTTCCATGAGAATATCATGGACATCACTTCTATTAGGGATTGTCTTCAAAATTTATAATGTATCTGACTAAGCACACATCACCCAATTGGATCACCTGATTGGGCGATGTACAAATTTTACTCCCTGGCTAATAAGCATCTGTGTAGAATTAAATTTATGCCAGAAGATAGGATGATGGCAGCAAGAAAACCAAAGGCACTATAGAGATTAAATGAGTAATAAGTAATAAGTAATAAGTAATGAGTAAATATTGGTTATTTATTAAACCCGTAAAATGTATTTTCATTTACACTATGTCAATATAATAATTTCAAGATTTTGTTATCAACAATATTGATTAGTTGTCAATTTATACCATGTCATGAATATCCAATAAAATTATCTAATTATTGTTGATCCACTTTAAAGAAAACGTGTTATTCTGGAAAGCAATTATTCTCATTAATAATTCATGTAATTCCAAGCATGATTTTTTGGTAGTTAGTTTGTAAATCATCTGTGTGCAACATGATTAGAGCAAAATACTCTCGAAATTCGTTGCAAGAAAGTCGTCATAGCGATCGGGGAAGAGCTTACTTGTTTGCACCGATGGTCAATTTTAATGTGATGGCTGAAGTTGGCGATACTCCACCTTAATTTGGTTATATCTTAGGTAAATATCACTAAGTAAAACGCAACACAAATAATATTTGCGCGTGCAGATAAAATCTTGCGTGCAGTTGATACAACCTGTACAGAATACAGTGCTAATAACCCAGCTTGATGAAATTAGTTAGGCTCATAGTCAATATAGAAATCCGATTTGATTTGGAGAAACAATCTAGGTACATGCAGGATGTATTACGCGTAAGCCGTAACGCACCAAAGGGCTGAGTGCTAGGTATCTGTTCAAAAATCAAGTAGGAATCCTATAGTAATTGATTTACTGGTATAGATTATGTTTACTGTTGAAAAAATAAACAACAGTTACTTAATGATATGGCGTATTAGCTGAAATCAGTTATCAGTTATCAGTCATCAGTTATCAAGTCTATAGTGGAGGGTTAGACCCGCCATCAATGCTTAATGCCTGCTAGCAATTACTGGGGGACTTAGACTCATGTATTTACATGATAGATGTTCAGCGTTAAAACTGTCATAAATTATTGTGTTCGCAAATACCACAACCATAATTTACCCAATTGATTTACAGGTCTTAGATACCAATTAGTTAGGGTGTAATTATGACAAAAAAAATCAGATTTAACTGCAATAAAGCAATTTACTCAGCTATAAAATACTGGGTATTTAATGGATGTTTTCAACATTATTGACACAATTGATTTGAGAATTAGCGCATGAATCAGCAGCAATTAAAATTAAAATGGCAGCGTTTCCAAGAACTTTTAGTGATCACAGCTTTAGGAGATATTCCAACATTAGCCCTTGGCCCAAAATTAAGAAATATTGTTTATAGACAGATTTTTAGTCAAATGGGTAGTTCAGTCTATATCCAAAATGGAGTGGAATTTACCAATGCTGCTGGTATTGAAATTGGTAGCGGAACATACTTGCTCAAAGGTGTACGTATTGATGCCAAAGGACACCCTAATAACAGAATTAAGCTAGGAGAAGGAGTATGCCTTGAGCGCAATGCTGATATAGGATGTTTGCAAGATACTTGTATTGACATTGATATCGAAACTTTTATTGGCCCTGGTGTTGCTATTATGGGACCAGGAAACATCAAAATTGGCAAACGTTGTTTGATTGCAGGCAATACAGGAATATACGCTAACAATCACAATTTTGCAGACCTGACACTGGCGATTAAAGACCAAGATGTAAGTCGCCAAGGAATTGTGATTGAGGATGACTGTTGGCTAGGACATGGAGTTACCGTTTTAGATGGTGTGACTATTGGTAAGGGTAGTGTCATTGGCGCAGGAGCAGTAGTCAGTAAAGATATTCCACCCTTTTCAGTAGCTGTAGGTGTACCTGCACGGGTGATTAAAAGCCGATTAGCCAAAGCGGCGGAACTGGCTAGTCAATAGTTAATGTCTCCCATACACCCCTTCAGATAGGAAACTTTAGGCGTGAGGCCACGTCTTACTTTCCAAGAGAAACAGCAATCTCAAGCAAGGACATCTACCATCTATCTTTGATTTTGTTGACGGGAGAGGATTTGGTGCTTCAGTATCATCGTACTCCGCTCCAAAAGTAACGAGTTGTGGGTAATATAAAGGAGCTATCTTTTCTGCATGGCAGATACTGACAAAGAGCTTCTTAGTCATAACTTTTGGAGAGATCACCGATGGTAACTTTAAAAATCGCTGTTTATATTGTGGTAGCTTTCTTCGTGGCTATTTTTGTATTCGGATTTTTGTCGAATGACCCAGCTCGTAACCCCGGCCGTCGGGATTTAGAGTAGAAACTAGACAAAGTATCTGTGAGTGCCGGAAGCTAGAAAGCACCAAGTGTGATAGAAACTCCCTATTGGGTTTTTTCTGGACAGTTGCTTGTGTTTTTCCGGAAATCCTGCTGTTTATGAGCAGAAAACAACAGTCGGAAGGAACAAGGTAAATTCGTCCTTCCGACTATTAATTGGCTATTTGTTAGGTTGATTGTCTTTTTATGCTTCATCCAGTTCTACCCCCAACACCTCCGCCTCTGGTTGAACCAATACAGCCTGCAAATTCGATATTATCTGCCAATAATCAGCAACTTTCTGGGTTGAATAAGGTTGATAGTAGTAGTACAAATCACCAGGAAATTTCCCCAAAAGAAGCAGAAACACTACCTGAAGAATTACCAATTACTAATCTTGAGCCTGAAAGTAATCAAGAATCAAAACTGAAAATTGTTAATGTAGCCTCAGCCAAGGAAAATGAATCAGCAAGTCTGGAGGCGAGGGAAGATAATGCTCAACATCATCCACCAGAGAACTTATTAGGGACGCAAAAACCAGCAGTATTAACGAGTCCACCGGAAACTTTTGCTCCAGAGTTTTCGCCTTTAGCTACTTATAAAGCCAGAAATTTGGGAGAGCCTCTGGTAATTAGTTATCCTATTCAAAAAACAGCAGATTCTCTCCGCCAGGTTTCCCCCAGTTCTAGTAATGTTGCGAGTGAGAATTTCAGCAAACAAGAGCCAAAAGAAAATATTAGTGTAGAAAAATCAGGGGATAGCATTAATCTTTCGGTATCTGCGACGGATAAGGTAGGGACAACGGAAGCAGTGGAAAATGTGATTGAGTTTAAGTCTCGCAGTACGACAAACTCGCCCTCAGTTCCAGCATCCATAACATTTCCTGCCAATACCTCACAAACTCCAACTCAACCTGCACCAAATAGCCCAGCCGTCAGAACCAGAATTGTAGAAGTGACATCAGATCGGCAAGAATATGATGAACAACGGCGAATTGTCACGGCGGAAGGGAATGTGGTGGTGCGGTTTGATGGTGCGGTAGTGGATGCCGATCGCGTGCAAGTTAATTTAGATAATTTAATTGCGGTTGGGGAAGGGGATGTTGCACTGACAAGGGGCGACCAGGTTTTACGGGGACAACGTTTTACTTATAATTTTTTACAAGACAGTGGAGAAATAGAAAACGGCAGGGGTGAACTGAACGTTCCTTCAGCCTCAAAAGATTTTGCTTTCTTACCCACTGATATTACAGGTACAGGAGTACCACTAACACCGCCGAGCGATCGCATCCGTGCCAATCAACCAATTACCAGGGTTCAAAGTCCCGGTGGGATTGACTTTAGTATCGGAGGTACAGCAGATGCTAGCAATCTTCCCCCACCGAAATCCGGTGGTGAGGTAAAGCGATTGCGATTTGAAGCCAGACAAATTGAGTTTTATCCCCGTGGTTGGCAAGCTAGAAATGTCCGCATTACTAATGACCCCTTTTCACCCCCAGAACTAGAATTACGGGCTGATAAAGTGACGGTGACAAGGGAAGCACCTCTAATTGACCGGATTACTACCCAGCGACAACGGCTAGTATTTGACCAAAACTTTGTTTTACCACTTCCTCTGAATCAATACACCATCGATCGACGGCCACGAGATACACCCCTATTTATTGTTTCACCTGGTTACGATGGCGATCGCCGGGGTGGTTTGTTTGTAGAACGGGGTTTTACAGTCATCAACACCGACCAAACACGCTTGCAGATTACACCGCAATTTTTCGTGCAGAAAGCAATACAAGGGAATAGTGACATTCCCTCACTGTTTGGCATGAAAGCTAGATTAAATGCGACTTTGAGTCCTAAAGCTGTACTTCAGGGTTCGGGAGAAATCACTAGTTTTGACTTGAGTAAGGTTGATGAAAATTTAAAAGCGAGTTTACGCTTAAGACAGACCTTGGGTGATGTTAACCCCCACATTCTCAATTGGGAATATAGCTACCGCGATCGCCTCTATAACGGTACACTCGGTTTTCAAACTGTGCAAAGTAGTTTGGGGGGTGTGATTACTTCTCCGGTTATTCCTCTGGGAAACAGTGGAATTAACCTCAACTATCAAGCAGGCGCACAGTATATTAACGCTAATACAGACCGCCAAGACTTATTAAAACCAAACCGGGAGAATGATCGTGTCTCTCTAGCGCGCTTCCAAACTAGTGCTGCTCTCAGTCGAGGATTTTTATTGTGGCGAGGAAAACCCCTGGCAGCGACACCTACTGAGGGGTTAAAATATACTGCTACCCCGGTAGTCCCGTACTTACAAGCGATCGCGGCTGTAACTGGAACTACTAGTTATTACACTAGTGGCGACTATCAAAACACGCTCATTGGCTCAATTGGCTTAATTGGTCAAATAGGACATTTTTCTCGCCCATTTCTCGACTATACGGGTTTTAATGTCACCTACTCTCAAGGTTTAAACAGTGGTCTATCACCCTTCTTATTTGACCGTTCTGTTGATAATAGAGTTTTGAGTGCTGGAGTCTCACAACAAATCTATGGGCCTGTTCGCTTAGGCTTTCAAACCTCAATTAACCTAGATACTGGTCGAGAAAGTAGTACTGACTACATCCTAGAATATAGCCGTCGCACCTACGGTATCACCTTACGTTACAATCCTGTGCTGGAATTGGGTGGATTGAGCATCCGTATTAGTGATTTTAACTGGACTGGTGGTACAGATCCATTTTCTGACGGTCAAGTTAGATCAGTAGTAGGTGGTGTAAGACAAGAAAACTAGTCATCAGTTTTACTACCCCTGCTCCCCTGCCCCCTGCTCCCCTGCCCCCTGCCCCCCTGCTCCCTCGCTTCCCAACAAAGGTAAGGTAATTGTAAATGTAGTACCGTTACCTTCTTGACTGTTAAAACTAATTGTTCCTTGATGGGCTTCAACGCATCTTTTAACTATAACTAAACCTAGTCCAGTACCCTGGATTGATTGAGTATTGGAGGCTCGATAAAATGATTCAAACAGGCGTGCTTGATCTAAAGTAGGAATACCAATGCCTTGGTCTTGAATTTGGAAAACTGCTATATTATTCTTGAGATCACAAGTTAAATCAAATCTAATACTTTCCTGATTGGGAGAATACTTTACTGCATTAGAAAGTAGATTTACCAACATATAATTTAAAAGTTGCTCATCCATGAGTGCATCTGTTTGTTCACTAGAGCAGTTAAAAATAATTTGATGTCCACTAGTTCTTACAGATGTAAATTCGGCAATGAGTTCTTGACAGAATTGTTTTAAATTTAAGGAAGCGAGATTACACTCTAATTTATCAGCTTCTGCTTTGCCCATAAATAGAACATCTTCCATCAAGTTTTTCATGGATTGCACGGCAATTTTAATTCTTTTTAAATAAGTATTTTTCTTGGTTTCTGTTAAATTTCCTCCTTGTAGTTCTATCAGTTCTACAGCAGTTTGAATCACACTTAAAGGATTACGAAATTCGTGAGAGACAGTAGATATAAATAATGATTTAAGATGGTGTAATTCTTGTTCTTTTTGTAAAGCTTGTTCCAACAATTCTGTTTTACGGCGTTCACTTAGATCCCAGAAGACGATGACTACACCATTGATTTGATTAGTGAATCCCATAATTGGGGATGCGCTATCTGCAATGGGTATGCGTTTGCCATCTTTAGTGATTAAAGATGTAAACTCTTTTAAATAAACTACTTGTTGTTCTCTTAAAACTTTAGTTACTGGATTTTCTAATTTAGTTTCTGTAACTTCATCAACAAGGTGAAAAATTTTCGATACATCTGATCCTAAAGCATCTTTTTGTTGCCAACCAGTTAAAGCCTCGGCTGCGGGATTCATAAATGTGACAATTCCCTGATCATCCGTGGCAATTACGGCATCACTAATGGAATTTAATAAAGTTGCTAATTTATCATGATTTTCTCTAATATCTCGTTCTAAACGGTGTTTTAAAAGACCAATTTCAATAGCGATACGTAAATCTTTGGATGTGAATGGTTTAACTATATATCCAAAAGGTTGGGTGGTTTTAGCTCGTTGTAAAGTATTATCATCACCGTAGGCAGTTAAAAATATAACGGGAATACCTAAATTTTCACGAATGTAAATAGCGGTATCAATACCATCCATTTCGCCTTTGAGGATGATATCCATTAAAACTAACTCTGGTTTAGTTTCTAATGCTTTGGCGATCGCTACTTTTCCCGAAGATGCTGTACCAATAACTCTATAGCCTAGTTGTGTGAGTTGACTGGCAATAGTTCTAGCAACAATGACTTCATCTTCAACTACTAAAATTTTTGCGGTTTCCATTGCTATATTTTAGGTTTATCAAAAATAATTTACTGTGGAAAGGTTATTTTAAATAATGTGCCATTCAGAGATTCTAGAGTGGCATTGCCTTCTAGTTGTTCTTTAGCCAAATCATAAACTAACGAAAGACCTAGAGAATTTGTATTTCTCCAGTCTAAATCTTCTGGTAGCCCAACACCATTGTCTGCTATAGTCATTTCAATCTGATTACTAACAGGATATAAACTAATAATTATTTTCCCTGTTTCTTGCTCATTAAAAGCATACTTAAGAGAATTAGACATTAGTTCATTGATGATTAAGCCACAGGAGATCGCTTGGTCAACATTCAAATTAATCGCACTAATATTTGTTTCTACAACCACTTTCCCAGGTGTTACATGATAGGAAATAAGAATACTATTTACTAAATTATCAATATATTCCGCAATGTTGATTTTACCAATATTAGGGGAAGTATATAAATTTTTATGAACCATAGAGATGGATTCAATACGATTCTGACTATCTCTCAGGGTTTTGATTAATTCAGGATCTTTGAGATTTTGCGCTTGCAGCTGTAATAATCCAGAAACTATCTGCAAGTTATTTTTCACCCGATGATGAACTTCTTTTAATAAAACCTCTTGTTCAGCTAAGGCGTTTCTTAATTGAACTTCTGCTTTTTGCCGTTCCGCCAATTGATTATAGGCTTGCTGAAATATATCAGATTGTTGAATAGCGATCGCAATTGGTACAGAAAGTTGATCAAGTAAATCTAGTTCGTGTTCTTCCCAGGTTCTAGTAGTAGAACATTGATGCGCCACCAACAAACCCCAAAGGCGAGAATTAGTATCTCCCTGTGCCATTTCTAATAAAATTGGGACGACGAGGTTAGCTTTAACTTGGAATTGTGCTAATAAATTAATATGACAGTCAGTCAGTCCAGCTTCATAAATATTGGCGATCGCTCTTTTACGCCCTTGATAATATTCTGCTCCTCCCCCTGTTTGAAAACAAGTATCCTCAATCTCTGCACCTAAAGAAATTATCCATCCTGGTTCTACTGATTCGGCAACAATTTTACCACTCATATCTGGAGCAAACTGGTAAATTATTACTCGCTCAACTTTGAGTAAATCCCGGACTTCTTGAACAGTTGCATTCAGAATATCTTGCAGATTTAAAGACTTATGTATTCTTTGTACAATAGTCCGCATTAATTGCTCTCTTTCTGCTTGAGCTTTCAGCCTGCGTTCAGTTTGTTTGCGTGTCGTAATATCTTGTCCAATGCTAATAATTTGTCCATTAGGTAATCTAACATTTGCCCAAGATGTATCTATTAATCGACCATCAGGTAACAAAGTTTTAAAATCATGCCAAGAACTATCTGCGGAATGAATACAATTGATCGCATCTTGATAAGATTCCTGGTCAGGGTATAACTGTGCTAGAACATTACGAGTCTGAAAATCCTCTAAACTACAACCAATCAGACGTTCTAACTCTTGGTTTATCCATTCAATGTTACCATTTTGATTCACTAGGCTAATCATTAAAGGAATCCGAGCAAAAATATTCTGTAAAAAGGCATTTTGCTCTTGCAGTTTTACTTCAGTATTTTTACGTTCTGTAATGTCATAAAGAATAGTTAAAATTGCATATTCATTATTAAAATTTAAATACTGTAATGATGCAATGGCCCAAAAGAATGTCCCATCATTGCGCTTAAACTGAATATCATGGTTGATTAAAGAACCATTTTGAGCTAATGCTGCTAAAGTTTTT
>JBODRP010000128.1:0-14090 GCA_050633005.1 Trichormus sp.
TGTTTGTTAACCCGCCCCTACTATTTATTGGATAGGCGGTTTTCCTAATTCACATTATGCGTGAGTTGTAATTTTTTGCTGACTTGTGGAGGGGTATGAGTGCATAAGTACCCAAGCCAAATTAATCGCACATAGTTATTGAAAGCAAAAATATCTGTAGTCCTTACCTGTTCCCCTTACCCTGTTCCCTTTCCTAAATAAGAGATAGCGGCTACCAAAGAGATAGCCGCTATCGTATATGCAGAAAATAGGTATGAATTGAATTTTGTGGGACTACTTATTCCAATTGCAATTGGGGCATTAATTGGAGAGTACCAATACCTAAATCTTTAGGTGAGAGCGATCGCGCTTCAAATAAAGCCATCATATCTCGCAATTGTGGATTACCACGGGAAGCACCGGTTAAGCCTTTGGCAATGATTAAACCACAATAACCTTTGGTATTTTTACAGCGTTGATTCCATTTTTTGCGAGCTTCTACATGAATCGGATCTTCATCCAAAAATTCTCCGAATAGAAATAATTCCCCATTGTGAGTTTGTAATAAACCTAAATCATAGCGATCGCCATCAAAGGGATCAGTACCGGGGTTAAAGCAAATAGCGTTAAGACCACCAGCTGCTTCAATAGTTTCTATAACAGTTTTAGCTTTGGGGCGGGAAGTTTGAATGACAATGACTGGCAATCCATCACCCACTGATTTAATTTCACCAGCTTGGTGATAGGTGACTCCTTTTCGTAGATACTCCAGCATCTCCCAAGAGATCACACCCAAGCTAAGAAAAGAGTCTTCGGGAATTAAGTCATCTCGCAGGGAACGAAAGGCACTTTCATCTAGGTCATCTATTTCTTCTTCTGAGATACTAAAGTCTGTCATTTGTTCTAATTCGTCCGCCAGTTCTGGCATAGTAGCAACAGTAACAGAGACTGATTTAGTATCTTCCTTGGCTTCAGCTAGAGAAATGCGATAGCGATGACTCAGACTAGGGAAATCGTCTGCATACAGTTGATGACGGTGATCACGGATAAAGCGAGAAAGACTTTCTAAAGCTAAGAAGATAACTATTGCTTCTTCCTCATATAAAACCGATTTGAGTCCTTCAAGGGGGTGGATAGTGCCAAAGGTAGGGGTAATTTCCGATAAAGCTAAATCAGCTAAATCCTCAAATTCATCTTCATCATCAATTTCATCACCACTCTCAAAAGTCAGAAATAGACAATCTTGCTTGAGAAAAGCTTCTTCTAAATGCCCTGGTGAATCATCATCTTGTAAAACTGCGGCACGAAATCGCTTAAGGGAATCTTCGGAACGGTAAAACAAAATGCCATATTCCATCCCCAACATTCCCATAATTGAGGCGTAGAGTGTGCCAATATCCCACTTATTAATCTCTATAGATAAGATTTGCTGTTCTTCTAGAAACTCCCAAGGAGCAGCTTGCCACATGGCAAATGCTTTCTCGTGTAAAGCTTGGGCATACTGTGGAGGTAAATCAGGGACTTGATTGTCGATAATTTCTGCAAATCCGCGAAATAGTTCGTCAATTAGAGGTAATTCTGGTGCATAGTCAATGGCAATATCTAAATCTTGCAGTACTCCACGGAGATAAAACTGGATCTCCCTATCTTTAACCACAATTCTTTGGGGTCTGGCAGGTTTAGCCGGACTGTGGGGATGTTCCATCGCCCGCATTAAAGTACGAACGATCGCTTCTGGGCCAGTGTCTGGAGATATCACATCCATTCCCCGAACCATGCCTTGTGAACCATCCACCCAAAGAATACATTCCCCCTTGTCCTCTGAGTGGGAATGGTGGGTTGGTGATGACAACGGACGGCGATCGCCCTCCCATACAGAAGGAATTTGAGTTAATTTCTTCAGCCGACGACTGGTAGAGCGATTAAAACTTGTCATAGAGTAAGTTAACCAAAAAGAAGCAATATAAAAGTAACCTTGGGGGAATGGCTAGCCAGAAATCCTATTTTCTTGGCTTTACCGAAAGGTGTTGGCGACTCAAGTTGTCACAGCGATGTATCTTTAAAAAATATCCAATCTCTAAACACACCGAGTCTCTCAATTCTAGAATAAAAACCTTTGGCTGCTTTTGACGGAGTGTTTACATTTTGGCAATGACTGTCATCATTACCGCTAGAATATATACAAAAATTGCCAGACAATCCAACTAGGGTATTCATAACCATTTAAGGAGTCGCAAAAGCTGATGACACAAGTAACTCAATCTCAACAGCGTGGCATACAGTTGAGTCAAGCCGCTCTGAGCCAAGTAAAGTCTCTCCAGGAAAAGCAAGGGCAAGACTTATGCTTACGTGTGGGAGTCCGTCAAGGTGGCTGCTCTGGAATGTCTTATATGATGGACTTTGAACAAGAAAGCCAGATCACTGACCAAGACGAAGTATTTGATTACGATGGCTTTAAGATAGTTTGCGACAAAAAAAGTTTGTTATATCTTTATGGCTTAATGCTCGATTACAGCAATGCCATGATTGGTGGTGGTTTTCAATTTACTAACCCCAACGCTAATCAAACCTGTGGTTGTGGCAAATCATTTGGAGTGTAGTCCCTAGCCAATAGTCTATAGTCTGAATTTGACGGAATTTTAGCTGTAGACTGTTGACTTCAAATTATGGTTAGCTATTGACTATTGCCAAAATTATAAATTTCTTATGACTCAAACAGTAGAATCCCTGTTTGATACAGGTTTATCACGTTATAAAGCCGGAGAAGCTGCTGCTGATTTAATTCCTGTATTTAAAGAGGTGTGCGATCGCTCTCCTAAATCCAGTGCAGCCTGGATTTGTTTAGCGTGGTTATATCTCCTAGAAGATAAAGCTACCTTAGCATTGAAGGCTGCCCAAAAAGCTGTAAAGTTAAATCCTCAAGATCCCCAAGCAAGGGTGAATCTGGCTGTAGCTATGCTGGAAACTAACCAAAAAGGTATCAGGCAACACATTGATGTTGCCAACCAATTAATTTTGGTGAATCCAGAATGGCGGGAGGAAATTCAAAATAGTATTGAAGATGGTTTAACCAGAAAACCTGATTGGCAAAGTTTAGCAAAAGTTAAAGCCTGGATTTTAGGCGAGTAGGGGGCAGGGCAAGAGGCAAACTAATTCAAAATTCAAAATTCAAAATTCAAAATTAAAGAACTTTTGCCTTTGGAATTTTGACTTTTTTATGCCCCATGCCCAATGCCCCATGCCCCATGCCCCATGCCCAATACCCAATTGCCTATGAAAGATAAACTGTTAAATTGGCTCAACTTGATTTTAGTTGCGGATGTGTTTTTGGTTTTTTTCGGGTTTGCTTGGTTTGCGATCGCAGTTCTAGGTGATGCAAGTGGAGTTAACCTAGGTTTAGATTTGTGGCACAAACTTTGGCAACCTGTGTTTAACCCAGCGATTGGCATCTTGATGGGGGGTGCGCTCCTGAGTGGTTTAATGAGTTGGGTGTCTAAAAAGTTTAGCTCTAGTCAGTAGTCTACAGCCAACACTCAAGAGTTCAAAATTTCTTTGAGTGCTGGTTGTAAATTAGGGTATTGATATTTAAACCCGGACTCTAGAGTGCGTTTAGGTAAGACTTGTTGTCCTTCTAACACTACAATTGCCCCATCTCCTAAAAGTGCTTCCAAGGCAAATCCAGGAACAGGCAACCAGGAGGGACGATTCATCACATCACCCATTGTTCGGCTTAAATCATTCATCCGTACAGGGTTGGGAGAAGTAGCGTTATATACTCCTTCCATGTCTGACTGTGTGAGAGCTTGTATAATCAAGCTGACTAAGTCTTCTATGTGAATCCAAGAAAACCATTGCCTACCGCTACCAATCGGGCCGCCAGCAAAGAGTTTAAACGGGGTGATCATTTTACCTAAAGCTCCCCCCAATCCCAATACAATCCCCAAACGCAGAATTACTAAGCGAACTCCAGCATCTTTGACTTTTTGGGCTTCTGCTTCCCAGGCTTGGCAAACTTGAGCCAGAAAATCTTGCCCAGATGCGCTCCTTTCATCAAAAGTAGCTGTTTCACTAGTACCGTAATAGCCAATAGCGGAAGCATTAACTAACACCCTCGGCTGAGGGTTGGCTTTGGCTATGGCTTCAACAATTTTCTGTGTGCCTAACTGTCGGCTCTTGAGGATTTTTTCTTTTTCTTCTGGTGTCCAACGTTTTTCGGCTATTGGTTCACCTGCTAAGTTAACTACACCATCACAGCCTGCAATGCTATCTTGCCAAGCACCGGATATAGTAGGTGTGTAGCCAACAATTTCTACATTAGTAAAAACTTCTTGGGGAAACACTCGACGAGCAAAAGTAGTGTTTCTGGTTAATATCAATATTTGATGACCTTGTTTGTGGAGTCTTTCTACCAACCGACTACCAACAAATCCCGTTCCGCCAGTAATTGCTATTTTCATCATGCACCTCAGCCAAATCCTTATTTTAAAGTTTTTTATCGAATTTTGAAATTGTGTTGCTTAATTGGGCATGGGGCTAGTCAATTCAAAATTCAAAATTCAAAATTCAAAATTAAGAACTTATAGGGATTACAAACTTAATTGCGTTAGCGGAGCGGGACGTTAGTCCATTGCGAATTGGACTGAGCATGGGGCATGGGGCATGGGGAATTAGGCCATACCCAATGATTAATCATGTCTATGGCTAAAAATCTACGCCGCGTTTGAGTTCTACGCCGTGGTTAGCATAGTGTTTATGACAGTAGACTTCTGAGTGAATGCTGGCTAAGTCAAAGTAGGCTGGGTGATTTTGACAGCGACCGGTAATAATAATTTCTGTGTCGCGGGGTTTGCGGAGTAAGGCTTGGACAATCGGTTCAACGGGAAGTAGTTCTAAATCAACGGTGGGATTGAGTTCATCGAGGATGATGGTTTTGTAGAGTCCAGAGGCGATCGCAGTTTTGGCAATTTCCCAACCCCTCTCGGCTTCTACGTAGTCTAATTCTTGCCGGGAATTGCGCCAAACGATCGCATCTCTACCGCAGCGTTGATGATCTACAACTTCTGGATATGATTGTCGTAAAGCGGCGATCGCTGCATCTTCTGTATAGCCGCTACCACCTTTGAGCCACTGCATAATTAATACACGGGTCGAGCCTGGGTGATTGATGCCACGACCTATAGCTTGTAATGCTTTTCCTAATGCACTAGTGGATTTACCTTTACCTGCACCTGTATAAATTTCAATCCCATTAATCAGCAATTCTGTGGCTGTGGGATGGTGTTGCGGTTTCATTTCTGAGTGTAAATCCGCAATATCTAGTAATTCTTGCGGTGCGGCGCGTCCGGTGGCGATAATTTCTAATTCTTGGGGTTTAGATTTGAGTGTCCGCACCACTTCATCGACGGAGAGTAAACCCAAATCGAGGACAGGGTTAAGTTCATCTAAGACGACGACGGAATATAAACCAGAAGCGATCGCGCCTTTGGCAACATCCCAACCTCTTGCGGCTTCGGCGCGATCAAAGGCTGTGATGTCTTCTACTCCGAAAAATTCGGCTCTGCCTGTGCGGACTTGATCAATTAAATGGGGAAATCCACGCTGTAAGGCCGCGATCGCACCGTCTTCATCATAATCCCGTTCTGGCCCTTTTAAGAACCGCAGCAGTAAAACGCGGTTGGAATTATTCGGTGTGTTGATCCCCAAACCAATGGAGCGCAAAACCACCCCTAAAGCAGCTTGGGATTTCCCTTTACCCACACCATCATAGACGTGTATTTGACCTGTCAGTCTTTCTGAACGCACTTGTGCTGTGCGAATACCAATACCGTTTCTTGTCATTTGTTTAGTGAATGGTCAACAGTTTGAGAATCTTTGGGTATATTAACGAGAAATTGGAGTATACTGGCACACCAAGGAAGTAAGCCGCAACAACAGTGAGATAATTGCCCTCAGTAGTCTCCTGACTAGAGCTATACTCCCTACAGTTTAACTTTTGGTTTGAACTTGTATGTTTGAGGATATTGTTCTGCCTACAATTTGGCCTGTTGGGGTAATTCTATTTAATTTTTTGTTCTTTTTAATAGCTATTCCCCTAGAAGGTTATGTTTTTCATAGAAGGTTAAATTTTGATAAAAAATCTAGTATTTTTTATGCGATCGCCGTCAACTTATTTTCTGGTGTAATTGGTTGGCTAATATTCTTTTTCGTAGAGCCTAGATTGCCAATTCAATTGAGAAGTGAGCTAATTAATTATGTACTTTTTAATGTTGTCAAGTCTAGTAGTACTCAAGGAATTTTAATTTTCACTACTATTACAATTTTCTTTGGGACATTTCTGATGAAGTTTTTTCTCTTAAGATTTCTAGTATATTCCTTAAGTGAAGATTTAGGTAAAACAAAATCAGAACAACCTTTACTGACCCGTATACAATTTAGCTTGCTCAGTAAGGCTCAATTTCAAAATACGAATTTAGTTACTACTACAATTATAGCAAATTCATTGAGCTATACGGCTATTACCTTAATTTTATGGCTGAGAACTTTAAGCATATTTGCCACGTAAATAGAATTTTTACTACTAGAGGTATTTGAATGAACGCCTTTCTCAAGGATATTTTCGGGATATTTAAAATTTTTGAAGACATTTATGAGCGTCTGAAAAAGATATTAATTCCCCCCAAGGCTTATTCTTGGCAAACCTTAATTTATCTAAGTGTTTTTTCTGGTGTGATCTCTTCTTTTGCTGGAGGTTATGTTAGAGATATTATTGCTCTTTGTGGCTGGTTATTTTTAATTGCTGGCACGGCTTGGTACACCACTGATGATCCTTTAAAAGTGCCGGGTACTTATATGCCTGTAGGGGCAGTAATTACGGGATTTTTAGTAGCTGTTTTTGCCTTTGGTAATCAAAAAGATTTGTTGACACCAATGACAATTGTGCTTTGGCCAACCATAGCAGCATTAATAACAGCGATTCCAGAATTTATTGAAGGTAGCGATGTTGATTCTAAACCACAGATTCCTAAACCGGAAGCCCGGCAAAAAATTATTATTTTGGTCGGTAGTTGTATGATTATTAGCTGCTGGCTACAGTTTTATTTTGTAGTTGATACATGGTTAAAAGAGTATCCCAGCTTACTAGCAGATGATTTTCAAAATAGTACCTTTGTTGTGAGAACTGAAGAGCGAGAAAAAGTACCTGCAAATGGTGTTTTAATACTTAATCAACTACAGCCATTAGTAGAAGCACAAATATCGGAAAAACCTTGGTCACAAGTTGAAAGATGGCTGCTAGAGGCGAATGTCAAAGTAGGACAATTAAGCAAAGATATCTTAGAGAGGAATTTATCTCAATTTCAAGAGAAAGAACTATGGCGAGTTGAGCCGCGTGTGACTAATAATAAAACTGGAGGTTATGTCTTAGATTTATTGAGTATATGGACAGGGCCAAGTTCTGGTGTTAAAGGTTATTACTTAAAAAAATCATGTCGCATTGAACCATTAGCAGTAGGAAGAAATCGCAATACAAGTAGTAGTGTACCAGAAGATAAAATTGCAGTTGCAGAAATTGCTTGCGATCGCACAATTTCCATCAAGCGAGATACACCACCACCGCAACAGTAGGTGTTAGGAACTGGGAAATATTTAATCATGACTAAAATATTAGTAATTGCCAAAAATGTGTTTCAGGAAATGGTGCGCGATCGCATCCTGTATATTATCGGTTTTTATGCTCTAGTATTGGCTGTAGCTAGCCGTGCTTTACCGGAATATGCAGCTAGTACTGAAGACAAAATGTTTTTAGATGTTGGCATATCAGCAATGAGTGCAATTAGTGTGATTGTTGCTATCTTTATTGGCACAGGTTTAGTTAATAAAGAAATTGAAAAACGCACAATTTTATTATTAATTGCTAAACCTGTCAGCCGTGGGGAATTGATCACGGGTAAATTTTGCGGTTTATCGGCTGTTTTAGCGGTTTTAATTGCTAGTATGACAGCTATTTATCTGTTGTTTTTGCAGGTAGAAAAAATTCCCTATTCCATGCCAAGTATTTTAATCGCGTCTGCATTTTTATTCTTACAATTAGCTGTTATGGCGGCTGTGGCTATTACATTTGGTGTATTTACTAGCTCTTTATTAGCTGTAGCCTTAACATTTGCAGTGTATTTAATGGGGAATATTACTCAGAATTTAGTGCAATTGAGTCGGATGAGCCGTAACCCGGTAATGGAGAGTATAAGCCAAGGTTTATATCTGATATTGCCAGATTTATCCCGACTAGATTTAAAAAATGATGCTGTCTATGGTTTGGCTGCGATACCAGGTATGTCTACATTACTGGGTAATGCAGCTTATGGTTTAATCTACATGACTATGTTGTTAGCGATCGCTATTTTTATCTTCTCACGCCGAGAATTTTAACTGAGTTATCAGTTATCACTAAGACTCGTCACCCCAATTCTTTAATTGTAAATAAACTAAAACAAGAGTGAACGCTAATAAAACTGTAGCGGCGGCAGCAGCATAACCAAAATCAAATTGACCAAAGGCTTCTTGATAAATATAGTAAACCAGCAAGTTAGTAGTATTTAGTGGGCCACCACCCGTAACTACATAAACTTGCTCAAAACTTCGCAAGGTAAAAATAGCAGTAGTAATTGTCGCAAAAATTAAAGTTGGTCGCAATCCCGGTAAGGTAACGTGCCAAAATTGTTGCCAACCATTAGCACCGTCTAATTCTGCTGCTTCATAGCGACTGGGGGGAATGGCTTGTAAACCTGCTAAAAACACTACCATATTAAAACCGAGTTGTTTCCACACACTTAAAATAATTAATACAGGCATTGCCCAAAATGTATCTCCCAACCAAGAAATAGGCGCAATGTTAAATAAATTTAAAAATTCGTTGACAGGGCCAGTAGACTGAAATAACCAACGAAATCCTAAACCAGCGGCCACTAAAGAAGTAATAGAAGGTAAAAAATAAGCACTCCGCAGAAAATCCCGTAGCATTATAGAACGATTTAACAAGACTGCTAAACCTAGAGGAATAACTAAACTAGGAATGACAGTAGCAACGGTAAAATAAACGGTGTTGCCAAGAACTTGCCAAAAATCGGGATTCAAGATTAAACGCCAGTAGTTTTTTAACCCTATCCAATAAGTGCCTGTAGAAGTGAAACTACCAGCCGTGAAGCTGAGATAAAACAAATAAGCTATTGGCCAAATAACAAATAAACCTAATAAAATTAGTGCGGGTGTGAGAAAAGTCCAAGCGGCAAATGTATCATTATCTAACCATGACTTTCCATATTTTCTTTCCATGATAATTTTCCTGTTGGTTATTCAGCTAATGTATTGACATCCTGGTAATGCAAGAATTTTATAGCGGCAAGCCTTTCCTGTGGAATGCTGCGCCAAATCGTAGACTATTTTGAATGTTGAATTTCCTATGACTTTCTGCCCTGATTTTACCTCTAGTCTGATTTCTCCTCATGTTAATACTGATGAATGTACTCGAATAGCTCCTCTAAAATTGGGGATTTTGGCTTCTGGTAGCGGTAGTAATTTTGAAGCAGTTGCCCAAGCTATTGAAGACAAGCAACTCAACGCCCAAATTCAAGTTTTAATTTACAATAATCCCTCGGCTAAAGCAGCAGACAGGGCAGCTAATAGAGGGATAAAAACAGTTTTGTTAAATCATCGTGAATATAAACAGCGTGAAGCACTTGACCAAGAAATTGTCAATACATTGCGCCAATATGATGTAGATTGGGTTATTTTGGCTGGTTGGATGCGAGTAATTACATCAACATTCATTGATGCCTTTCCCAATAGAATTATTAATATTCACCCCAGTTTATTACCTAGTTTTAAAGGTATTCATGCTGTAGAACAAGCGTTACAAGCAGGGGTAAAAATCACCGGTTGCACGGTGCATTTAGTGTGTTTAGAAGTAGATAGCGGTGCAATTTTAATGCAAGCAGCTGTGCCGATTTTACCAGATGACACAGCCGAAACACTCCACGCCAGAATCCAAGTCCAAGAACATAAGATACTACCACAGGCGATCGCACTAGCAGCGAGAAGATAATTCGTAATTCGTAACGATGCTCCCGCCCCGCTCCGCTAACGTAATTCGTAATTCGTAATGGGATTTCTAGGCTTGTTTTATTTTCCACAAACAGCTAGAAATCAAATTGGTGGCTATGTGAGCAACAATTGGCACTAGTAAATTACCAGTCCACAGTGCGCTGTATCCCAGTATGATGCCGATGATGGTTGCCCAAACTACATACGGCCATTGTTGCGAACCGCTCAGATGTAGAATGCCAAAGCAAACACTAGAACCGATGACTGCTAGATGATCTAATCCTAAAGCGGGTAACATGACACCGCGAAATAATAATTCTTCGCTCAACCCCGGTAGCAAACCTAACCAAATTAAGTCCGGCCAAGCTAAAGGTTTGATCACCAACTCTAAGTAATAATCAGCACTGCGGCGGTAGAGTGGCCACAAGCGATAAGCTAAACCACTTAACCCCGTGATGAATAATCCTACACCTAATCCTAAAAGCAAATCCCTGGGATACCAATGCCATTCAAATAGCATAAAGTTACCGAAGTACAACCACACTCTGGCGACTATCCACAATAAAATGGCAGTGACTCCCATAGCCACTAGCACTTGGGTGCGTGTTAAGTACGGAATTTCTGGTTCACGGTTTTGTTTTTCTACCACGGGTATTTGGGGAATGGGGACGAATCAATTCAAAATTCAAAATTCAAAATTAAGAATTGTTTTTGACTTTTGACAACGGAGATATTTTAGGTTTTAGGGAGGCTGGGTTTATGCCTGCTTTGTGGGCTACTAATATACCTACTGCTTCTAAATATGAGTTGACTTGTATGGATTTGATGCCCAAGGCTTGGGGTGGTACTTTGATTTGGGTGTGATTTTCCTCGACGGTGATGATTTGACATGGCTTTTGGCTGAGGCTGAGTAATGCACTACTACCACAGGCGGTGGCTGGCATAATTATGGCATCTACTTGTTCTGCCCAAATGTCGGCTAGGAACGATTGAGTTAATCCCTTTTTTAATATAAATTGTGGGGCGCGACTTAATCCTACGAGTACACTTGGTAAGAAAGTATAACCTAATTCTTCCGCCGCCGACCGAGGAGATAAATTCGGCTCTGGTGGTTCAGCAGCTAGGGCGGGTGCATGGGCGCAGGGAATTTGAAAGGTTCTGACTAATAAATGGCTAATTACGGCTTCTGCTCCTGCAATGGGGTCTACCCCTTGTCCTAAACGATAATTCCGGGCTGCTTCCTCATCTATATTATCGGGAAAACGCGCAACAACTGCGATCGCCTCTGCCCCGGCTTGTTTAATTAATGTTTCTGCTCCCCTGAGTAAACTATCGGGGTTGCCAATTGTTCCCCAACTTGCACCTGATGAGGAATACCGTAATTCTACGTTTAATGGCACATCAGTAATCACATAATCTGTTAATGTTAAACCGAGAGTTGCCCTCGCTGCATCGGCTGCTTGTAGGTGTCGCAACCTTAACTCTGGCTCAATTCCCTTGTCTAAAAGTAAACCTATTTTGTTACTACGTACAGGACGTAAACCCCAACACCCGGCGGCAAATTTATCAAGTCCGTAGCCTTCCACATAGAAAGCATTGGGGAGATGCCAGTACAAACTAGCACCATTAAGGACATTGGGATGAGTGATCAGGCGATCGCAAACCTGTGCTATTAATCTAGCAACGGGTATAGCATCCCCCGCATAGCCACCAATTGCTGCACCAACCCCAGTCGGGACTATCAGAATTGCAGTGTAAGGATGATTCATGTGAAGATAATAACTTGAGAATCGGCTAAATAAGCAAGAAAACTTGAGTAACTAATGTATTTAGAGCTAATTTGTAAAATAAAGTAAAATACTTACTTTGTAAGGGTTTCAGGAATTTGAGTTAATACAGCACTTATTTGCTGAAACTTAGACCTAGTAACGAGTTGAGTCTCCTTAATATTTTCTTTACGAATCAGTTCTTAGGTTTTCACATACAATACATAAACTTTTTCTTAAATTGATTTGATTTCTCATAAATAATTGGCTTTTTGAGTAAAAGCACATAGATATAAATTTTTTACTAAAACAGGTATTCCTCTGGATGTGTATTTGTTACACAATCCCAAATAATATCAATACATCTGTGGATAGATAATCTCATTTATCCACGATAACAGTAAAAAAACTGTGGCAATTAAGTACGAAAGGCTGAATCTGATGGCATTATCACAAGTAGCAAAAATCTATGTAAATCAAAGTATAGACGAGCTAGTCAAACTTACCACATACGAGGCAAAATATGTTATTCAAGTAGCTAATTTTACTGATTATACATTTATAAACGTTGGTAGATACAATAACTCAGAAAAATGGCCTCTAGGAAATATTTTTCCGCATGAGTTAGCAATTAGGCAATTTAGTTGTTATTCTTTTTCGTTTGGTGTTAACTATCAAATTCAAGGCGGTTCAGGTTTCATCCAATTAGCTGCTTCATCGCCTTTTCCTGGAATCAGCAATATCAACCTTGGAAATATTGATGAAACCGGTCATTCACCAGCTAAGGAACTTTGGGACGACATGGATAATTCCTTAGATAAATCTATTTCTAATGATTCTGTAATAGTTCATGGATGCCTTAAGAAAGAAGGAAGAACAAATATCTGGTTTTACGAAATCAGAGAAAATTAGTGTTTCCCTCCGTAGGAACGCCACTTGCTATAAGCCGGGAAACCATGCACGGCAGTTGCTCATGGGGGAAACCCCCTTCGCGCTAGCTTCTCGTAGAGAAGACCGCACTGCCTCACCAACGCAGTGGCTCAACTTTTCAACAGAGAGTTACGCAGAGATTTATACCTCAGCAGACTAGGAAACGCTATATATTTGCTTCTAAAAATAAAAAAAAGATAAACTGGTTTTCATCTTGCAGAAGCTATTTATATCTAATCTAATTCTGAACATAATCCTAGTATAAGTAGGGTGTGTTAGGCGTAAGCCGTAACGCACCTACCAACGCTTTCATTTATTGACTAACACTAACTGTAGTAACTACAGCCTCTACAGTAGCTTTTTCTTGCTCAGAGTTCACAGCAGTAATTGCCCAGCGTAGAGGTTCTCCTTGCTTTTTTAACTCTGCTTCAATAACTTGTTGCAACTGTATAGGTGTTTCTTGGATGTCAATTTCTGCGGTAATAAAATGAGTTGTCATGGCTGTTAATCCGGTTGATTGTAGATTCTCAGATAACCGATATCAACCACAGTGATATACGGGTATGATTTATTATGACTGTTAATCAACAGTAATTGGTAATAATGACAGACAGAAATTACCAATTACTAACATTAAACTTGTAGCGTTACTTGCCAAATTGCTTTTGATAAACAGTTTCTTCTTTTTCAGATTCGATTTTCAAATCAGAACGGGGATAAGCAACACATAGCAACACATAGCCTTCTTTTTGCAGTTCTGGACTAACTCCCATGCCGTCAGTTTGGTCTACAGTTCCGCTTTTAATTTGTGCTGCACAAGTTGTACAGACACCAGCATGACAAGAACTGGGTAACTCTAAACCTTGCTCATCAGCAACTGATAATATCGTTTTATCTTCAGGAACTTGTAATGTGTGCGTTTTCCCTTGGTGGAGAATCTCAACGGTGTAAGTTGTAGACATATGCTAAAACATGAGTGCTATAGACAAACTTACTATTATATCTGAATTGTTGAAAATATCGCTCAAAATCATTAATAATTTTATAGCATATCCGGGTCAATATTTAATTCTCGTAACTTAGCCGCTTGGCATTCTGCGCGTTGCTTTTCTTCATCTGCACGCTGTTTTTCTTGTGCTGCTAATTCTTTCGGTGTCGGCACTAACTCCCCTTGGGCTGTAAAATAGCGCAATTGATTGTTCTGTACACCCAAATATAAGTAGGTGGGTGCTAAAAAACGCACTTGGATTAAGGAATGTAAATTGGCTAAAACGCTTATCTTTAAAGCATTTGTGGCACTTTGCATAAGTTTATATAGCT
>JBODRP010000129.1:0-13848 GCA_050633005.1 Trichormus sp.
TCTCTAAAAAGTTATGAGATTGTAGAATTTCATAGAGGTTAATATCTTCCTCTAATAAACAGGCGTGTCCGCTTTCGGGTAGAATTAAACTTTTACTATGGGGTATGATCTTGGCTAGCCTTTGAATTTCACTCACGGAAGGTAATAGGCGATCATTACCACCAGCAATTAATAAAACTTTTTGTTTGAGAGAACGTAATTTATCTTCTTCAATCTGAAATTCTCTCAACATCGATACTCGCCAATTGACTGTCTGTGCTGGTACAGAACGCATGGTTTTTAGCAATTCATGTCTCACACTCCGGGAAATGCGGGGTAAAGATGCTAAAAATGGTAATAAACCCAGTGCGCCGACATCATAAAAACATTCTGGAACTAAATACATTAGTTGGGATGTCCAATCTAACCAAGGCCGCAGTCCAAAGGCAGATGCAGGGTTAATTAAAATTATGTGTTTAAATAATTGTGGAGCTTGGATGGCTACTTTCATCGCCAAGCAACCGCCAAAAGACTCTCCACATAAATAAACTGATCTCTGGGAACTTTTCTCTAATTCTGCATGGATTAAGTCTAAGACGCTACTTGTCAGTACTTCCCAAGTTGTTAAGTCTTGCCGAGGTATTGCCAAACACCGGACATCAAAAGCCACTTCTAATCCCGCCGTTTGCGATCGCAATAGTTGACCAGTTCCATCCATTCCGGGTAAATACACAAATAGGGGATATTCTGGCTTAACTTGTCTAGGTGTAAGAAAACACGGCTTTAGTTCAATTTCTGGCATTATGGCAAAATTTTAATCACTTGTCGGTTTTGTTCAGGTTTACCCCTCGAAAATCCCCTACTCTACATCAACAGGAATATAAAAGGGTTGAAAAGGTAATTAGATCATCTCTCCCAGACTCAGAAACCAGCTTTTTTCCTGTTAACTGTTAACCATCACCAGTCAACAGTTAAGAAAATTCATAAGCAGGTCAGACTGCTGATCAAATCATAGTTGTGAACTACTCCAACTAAGCTGACGCTATAGTGGGAGCTTCCAACTTCACAGAAGATTGCCGCATCTTAGATTTGCGTCCGCGAATTGGTCTGACATCCTCTCCATTGGCGTTAGCCTCCCCCGTCCCAGAGGAGGACAGCATTCTGATCCCTTCTGCTCTAATATTGATCGCAGCATTACCATCTCTATCGTGATGAGTACCGCAACTTGGGCAAGTCCATACCCTGACATCAAGCGGTAATTCACCCACTTGATAATGACAATTAGAGCAAAGCTTGGAACTAGGAAACCATCGGTCAATTTCTAATAGCACCTTGCCATATTTTTCACATTTATATGACAAGAAATTGACAAACGTTCCCCAGCTAATATCAGATATAGCTTTGGCTAGTTTGTGGTTAAGAACCATGCCCTTGACGTTGAGATTTTCGACTACCACCACTTGATTGTTATCAACTATCTTTCTAGATAGTTTGTGTAAATAGTCTTGGCGGACATTGCTAACTTGTTCATATACCCTAGCGACAATCTTGTTAGCCTTTCTACGACGATTGCTACCTTTGTTTTTTCGTGCAGCAATGCGTTGTTTTACAGCTAATTTTTTCTCGTATTTGGATAGATATTTTGGGTTGGAATATTTGTGAACCTTACTGCCATCATAAGTAATCGCAAAATCCTTGATTCCTAAATCAATCCCGACAACCTTACCCTCATTTTTTGACTCTGGGCAATCACAATCATATTCCATCAAAACAGATGCGTAGTATTTACCGGATGGGCATTTACTCACAGTTACCGTTTTGATTATTCCATCAAGCGGTCGATGTATTTTTGCTTTGACAACACCCAATTTCCCGGGAAACTTCAAAGCTTCATTCACCTGTTTTACTTTCTGTGGATATTGAATTGATTGGCGGTGGTGTTTTGATTTGAATCTGGGGTATTTTGCTCTACCTTCAAAAAAGTTCTGATATGCACGGCTCAGGTTGAGACTCACAGATTGCAAAACTTGTGAATAACAATCTCCTAACCATTCCGTTTCTTTTTCTTTTTTGAGTTTTGGTAATAAGGAATTTAGTCCAGACTGAGACAAGCCTTTGCCAGTTGCTTTATAAGTTTCGATACATTGATTCAACCCATAATTCCACCACCAACGCGCACAGCCAAAGTGTTGAGCTAACACCTGAACTTGCTCGTCTGTGGGGTATAACCTGACTTTTAGAGCTTGTCGTCTCATCTAAATTTCTCCAATTATCGACCTTTTTACTATTATATCCACATTGCAGTAATCTTTTCCAAGAAATATTTGGCTACTCCTCATCTATCTCCTCTTTTGCCTTACGGCATTGCTCGGAGATACAATCGTCGCAGCCGGGCTTATATCCCCACCTAACATTCCTATAGGTGGGGACTTACGCCCATTTTGTTAAATGTAACAATTACTTTAGGCTTATTTTGATAAATTAACAATTACTTAACTTAAATTCAAAAATAGATGAATCTGCTCGTTAGTAGTCATTGCTCCAATACTTATAATAAATTGATAAAATACAATTCTATATATATGCGTTTTTACGGATATATATGTGCAATCTCAAGATTTCTTAAATTATTACAAGCAGCGACTATGTAAATTTTGACATCATTACTAAATGATTAGTCTAGATATTTATCTAGAAATTGCATATATAAATCCTATTGATATTCAACTGTACTAATGAGCTAAGTTATCTTAGTTGATGACTATTAAGTTAAAAAAGCATCTACAATGTTAATAGTGAACAGCAAACAGTGATGGGTGGTAGTTGACTCAGCCTCCACTATCCACCGTTAGGACTGATAACTGATAGTTGATAACTGATTCAATAGCAACCTTGCATGAGTAAGTTAGCAATTTCAGTGTGACAATATGCGGTTAGTTCGCCGACGGTGTTTTTAGCCTGTTTCCCTCGATATTGGTGTTGATGTTGAGATTTAATCCAATAAGGGCGACCAATTAACACAGCAACGCGACGATAAATTACCAGGGGATGCCAACCCGATTGAGCAAATAAAGGTTCAGAAGGGTCAAATAAACTTAACAATCGCAAGGGAAAAGCAGCTGTATTCACCTCTTCTAAAGAGGCGATCGCAATTGGTAAAATGGCTAAATCTGGCATATCAGAACGCAATGCTAGATGAGCAAAACCCCGATGAAATTCACCTACGTGATTTGGTTGGGTGTATTTCACCATTGGATTAGCACCTTCAGGAAACACTCCCACCATCTGTTTTCTGCGTAATAGCTCCTGGGACTGCATAAAAAAGCTTTGCTGACGCTGTTGATTGTCTTCTAGAGGAAAACAACCCAATTGTCCTGTAACAATCTCTCGCAAAATGGGGACTTGTCCCATGTAGTGATGACAAGCAAAGCGAATTGGCCTTTCTAAAGCTGCCATTAAAATCAGGGCATCCATAAAACTGCGATGATTGCTCACTATTAACAAACTAGCATCTCTTGGGATGCGATCCTCGTAATAGCGAAACATATTTGTTGAGAGTGTAGCTAAGAATGATTGAGAAATTTCGAGAGGACTATTTAGACTCATCGCTCATTTATATATTTTCCGAAAAATTTCGCAGTCTATCTTGACTTAATTTTTACATTTCTTTACTAATACCATGACTGTCTTAAGGTAGAAATATTCTATAACCAAAATCTAGTAAATCTAAGTGATTTGGAGGTTTACACCACCTATGAGCATAGATATCAGAAAAAACATTTACTGAGATTGTTAGTAGTTAATTTCCGTTATTTTGATAAAAGTTAACCAGATTTTTAGAAATGGCAAAATCATGCTGAATGTCGTAAATTTGCTAATATAAAGTTGTAATTGGAAAAAAGGATAGAAATGTTATATAATTGCTTGGCTTTGCTATTAAAATTACTGGATTAAACGTTTTAATAATTTGATTTTTATTTTGCATGAATATAGTGGATAAAACAGAAAAAACATTTGCACTAACAACCCCGTTATATTATGTCAACGATGTACCCCATGTAGGTAGTGCTTATACAACAATGGCAGCAGATGCCTTAGCGCGATTTTATAGGTTGCTAGGACAGCCGGTCTTACTAATTACAGGTACAGATGAACACGGACAAAAAATAGAGAGATCGGCACAGAGTTTAGGCAAAGCACCACAAGAGTTTTGTGATCAAATATCTGCTAGTTTTGCGGCTTTGTGGGACTTGTTGAACATTAAATGCGATCGCTTTATTCGCACAACTTCACCACGGCATGAAGCAATTGTCAAAGAGTTCTTCCAAAGAGTGTGGTCGGCTGGTGACATTTATCAAGGTCAACAAAAAGGGTGGTATTGTGTATCCTGTGAAGAATTTAAGGAAGAACGGGACTTATTAGAGGGTAATCGTTGTCCTATTCATACCAACAAAGAAGTTGAGTGGCGAGATGAACAGAACTATTTCTTCCGTTTATCTAAGTACCAAAGCCAATTAGAGGAATTTTACCAATCTCACCCAGACTTTATTCAACCACAAAGTCGCCGCAATGAAGTGTTAAACTTTGTCAGCCAAGGTTTACAAGATTTTTCCATTTCACGGGTGAATTTAGATTGGGGTTTTCCTGTACCTACTGATCCTAACCACACTTTATATGTGTGGTTTGATGCCCTGCTGGGTTATGTCACAGCCTTGTTAGATGCTGATAGTAACCCCACCTTAGAAAATGCCCTAGCCAAATGGTGGCCAATTAACCTGCACTTGATTGGTAAAGATATTCTGCGCTTCCATGCTGTGTATTGGCCTGCAATGTTAATGTCAGCCAATTTACCTTTACCAGAAAGAGTATTTGGTCATGGTTTTTTAACCAAAGATGGGCAAAAAATGGGTAAAAGTCTGGGTAATACTCTTGATCCCGTAGCATTAGTGCAACGCTATGGTAGTGATGCCGTTCGTTATTACTTCCTTAAGGAAATCGAATTTGGCAAAGATGGCGACTTTAATGAAATTAGATTCATTAATGTTTTGAATGCAGATTTGGCAAATGATTTAGGTAATTTGCTCAATCGCACTCTCAACATGGTGAAGAAATACTGCGCTGAAAACGCGCTCTCAGTTAACCACCAAGCCATTCCTGCGGAAAATCCTTTGAAAGCCATCGGATTAAATTTAGGGGAAAAAGTCAAACTAGCCTACGAATCACTAGCGTTCAACCAAGCTTGTGAAACTGTGCTTTCACTGGTGCAAGCCAGCAACAAGTATATTGATGAGCAAGCACCTTGGACACTATATAAACAAGGGCAACAACAGGAAGTAGAAACTGTACTTTACACAGTTTTAGAGTCTGTTAGACTAGCAGCTTATCTGCTTTCCCCAATAATTCCGAATATCAGTACCGATATTTATCAGCAACTTGGCTTTGGAATTAATTTTAACGAGCAAACAGCCAGTTTTTCTACCCATTCCCAATGGGGATTACTATCTAATCAACAAACATTGGGGAAACCCCAACCCATTTTTAAACGCATAGAACCACCAAAAAACGATTAGTCCTTTTAACTTTTGGTTAATTTGAATCTAGTGCCATTTTTTATTTTCTTCTGAAAAAATAACGGGGCTAACCTTAATTATTAGCCCCAAACGTTATCATAAGCCAATACTATTTTCAACTTGAAAACTTCTATCAAAAATATCAAAGATAAAAATGAGGTATGACAACAATGTTGAATAATCTAGAAAATGACTCGATATTTACGCCTGAGCAGGTTTTAGAAAATCGAGGACGGGTTGCTATATTTATTGATGGTTCAAACTTATTTTATGCAGCTTTGCAATTAGGAATTGAAATCGATTACACGAAACTGTTATGTCGTTTAACAGGCGGTTCTCGGTTGTTGCGAGCTTTCTTCTACACTGGTGTAGACCGCACCAATGAAAAACAACAGGGTTTTTTGTTGTGGATGCGGCGCAATGGTTATCGAGTCATTGCTAAAGATTTAGTACAGTTACCAGATGGTTCAAAAAAAGCCAACCTAGATGTAGAAATTGCCGTAGATATGATGGCTTTGGTGGATTCCTATGATACCGCCGTGTTAGTCAGTGGGGATGGGGATCTAGCCTATGCAGTTAATTCTGTAAGTTATCGTGGTGTCCGGGTAGAGGTTGTAAGTTTGCGTTCTATGACTAGTGATAGCTTAATTAATGTTAGCGATCGCTATATTGATTTAGAAGCTATCAAAGAAGACATTCAAAAAACCCCACGCCAAAGCTACCCCTATCGACCTTTATCTGGTATGGGATTTTTAGATGATCCCAGCGATGGACACCTAGAAATTCAGGATTAATGAACTATCAACAACAGCAAGCCCAAAAAATCAGCAATTTACATCAACAGGGGGGAAAGACAACAACTTCCCCCCAATTCTCTTGGCTGAAAATTAAGTGGTATTACCTATTTTTAAGTATTTTCTTCATTATTGGTTTAGCAGGTTGCGGATTTAGAACCCCGAAAAACAACCAACCAGATTCTGAAACAACTAGACAAGACAGTAATTTAACTTTCTTTGATGTCACCCTCGAACAAGCAGATGAAGTAGGTAGGCCAGTTTGGAGAGTCAAAGCTAAACAAGCGGAATACACCAAAGAAAAGCAAATTGGTGAAGCTCTCAATCCTTATGGAGAACTTTATCAAGACGGTAAAGTAGTTTACCAAGTCAAAGCTGAAAAAGCAGACATTGAACAGGATGGTAAACAATTATTTCTCAAAGGTAAAATAGTAGCCACAGACCCAGCAAATGGGATTGTCTTACGCGGGAATGAATTAGAATGGCGACCCCAAGAAGACTTATTAATTGTCCGTAACCAAATTAATGGTACTCATAAACAACTCCAAGCCATTGCACAGGAAGCAAAAGTAAAAACCCGTGAACAACGCATGGAATTTTCGGGAGGTGTAGTAGCAACCTCCGCCGATCCCCAGATGAAAATGCGAACCGAGCATTTAATTTGGCAGATTAAAACAGAAACATTAATTAGCGATCGCCTCATTCAAATTGACCGTTACAAAAATAATCAAATCAGCGATCGCGCTAAAGGTAATTCTGCCCAAGTCAACCTCAAAACCAAGATTGCTACCCTAGAAAAAAATGCTCAATTAGATTTATTAGAGCCTCCAATGCAAATTGTCAGTAACTCGATAACTTGGAATATAAACCGAGAAAATGTCAATACAAATTCACCTGTGCGCGTCTTTCATAAAACAGAAAACCTGACTGTCACCGCCAAACAAGGCGAAATGAAAATTCCTCAAAAAATAGTATATTTAACAGGCAACGTCAACGCTATTGGGCAACGTCGTCAGACATTAAATGCCCAAAAAATGACTTGGTATTTAGATAAAAAATTATTAGCAGCCCAAGGAAGTGTCGCTTATCAGCAAGTCGATCCTCCTCTAAACTTTAAAGGGGAAACTGCTATCGGTAATCTGCAAACTGAAAATATTGTAGTTAAAGGAGGTGGTTCTGGGAATAGGGTAGTGACAGAGATTGTTCCGAAGGCGAGAGATTAGTTATTTTCCCCGTTCTTGAAGTAAAAAGTAATAAGTAATAGGTATTTACTCATTACTCATTACTCATTACTCATTACTTGAGATAGATGCTGTAAACAGCCGTAATCTCCTCAAACCGTTACTCACTTGCTGTTTCTACAGGCGTGGTAGATTCTGGGATGGGATTCGTGGATGAACCAAAGGCAACCCGTAAAAAAGGTGGAGCGAGGAAAGTTGTCAAAATTACCATGATAATAATTGACACCTCCAGAGGCTTATCCAAAATGCCGCTAGCTGAACCGATGCCGGCAAACACTAGACCCACCTCACCTCGTGGAATCATCCCAACCCCGATCGCCACTCGATTGATGCCGGGTTGTCCAAACACTGCCCAACCTGTGATCAGCTTGCCGATAATCGCCACCGCGATCAAAAACGTTGCAATCAATAGTCCCGCCCGATTCTCCGGTACTGCCGGGTTCAAAACACCGAGGTCGGCACGCGCTCCCACCGTCACAAAAAAGACAGGTACTAGTAAATCGGCGATCGGTTTAATTAATTCATCTAACTCGTTCCGGGCATCCGTTTCATCAAGTACCAAACCTGCTGCAAAAGCACCTAAAATCGCTTCGAGGTGAATGGCGTTACCTAAAAATGCCATAAAGAAAGCGAAGATAAATGCCGGAATCACAATATTTCCACGGGTTTTGAGCTGCTCTACGATCGCCACAAAACTTTTGTTAAAGACACCCCCCAATAAAATTGATCCAATCAAGAATGCCGTAGCACTGACAATCAAATAAATGACATTCGCAACATCAATCTCACCGGTTTTGGCTAAACTGGCAACTACAGCCAAGACAATAATGCCGAGAACATCATCAATTACCGCCGCGCCAACAATGATTTGCCCTTCTTTAGATTTGAGTTGACCTAACTCTGACAACACTTTAGAGGTAATGCCGATACTCGTTGCCGTTAACGCGGCCCCCGCAAAAATCGCTGGAATGGCTGCGACATGAAAGACTATCATTAAACCTGCTGTACCTGCCGCAAAAGGTGCCGCGACTCCCACACAGGCGACAACCGTAGCTTGAATACCCACTTCCTTCAGTTGCCGCAGATCGGATTCCAGTCCGATTTCAAACAGCAGAATAATCACGCCGATTTCAGCTAGAACCGAAATCACTTCACTTTGCGACTCAAAGATTCGGGTCAGGGCATCTGGTGCCAATTGATTCAATCTTTGCAATCCAGTCATAATCACCGAGTCAGAGGCAGACAGCCCCCCTTCAGGAAAGATCACCAGGTGCAACGCCGAAACGCCGACAATCACACCGGCGACCAGTTCCCCCAGGACGGGAGGAAAATCCAAGCGTCTAGCGACCTCTGCGCCGAATTTGCTGGCCAGATAAATCACCACCAGCGTCAGCAATACGCCAGACAGAATAATGGGTGAATCCTCAGCAACAACAGTCGCCAGACATGGTATCGGAGCTATGAGAGCGGACATCCCCCCAGTGAAAGGAGGCAGAATATTGGACAAAATCATGAGTTTAAAGCAATGAATGTTAAGGGTTTAAGAAAGTTATAAAACTGGGGAAGGAATGACTTCTGTGCCAGGGTCAACGTCCTGCGGACAGGAAACACGGCCACTCAAAAGCCGAGGTTATGACCTCGGCCTTTGGGGTCTGCGTCATCTCGCTGCAACAGCCGTCTGACCGACAGAAACTCGCACCAATGGCTCGCTTGTTCCTTTTATGGCGCGTCGTTTCAATTCAACAGCCATCTGGCCCGCAGAAATGTCTCCCGTACAGTACCTCCGCCTCACAGATATAGATAATGCCGGCATAATCAGTGAAAAACTTGATTGCGACCTGATCCGCAATCTTCTCTGCCATCTCCCGATTTTCGGTGAGTACCTCGAACTTAACATTGGAATCGGTGTCGGAAACGTTGGGTTTACCCGTAGAGCGCACGTTGCGACTGCCTTTACCGCCAGTATCCACCACCGTATAACCAGTTGCCCCGCATTCATCAATGATATGGGCGACCTTTTTCATCAGCACCTTTTCCGTGACTATGACGAGCTTGTTGGCACGCTTGGCCATGTTGCTTACCTCCTTACATACATGTATATTGATCTACTTGGTCTACTGGGTCAAGGGAGCGCCGACAGAGCGCGAGCCGTCTGGAATTACTTGCCGCCGATCGCCTGGGCAAGTCCGATGAAGAACGGTATACACAAGCCGATCGCAACTGGCGTACCGACGGCTGTGGACGCGCCTATATAGGCGGAGGGATTGGCTGACGGGATACCGGCTCGCAATGTGGGTGGTCCTGAGATGTCTGAACTAGAGGAAGCGATGACAGCCAGGACAACGACACCGCCCATGCTGAATCCCACCAATTCGTGAGCAATCATACCGAGACCAAAGGCAATTAACCCATGCACAAACGGTGCTATCACACTATATACAACATACCATTGGGCTACCTTACGCAGTTCGCCAATCCTTGACCAAGCTTCCATACCCATGACCAGCATCAAGATCGAAAGCAAGCCGCGAAAGGCGGGATCGTAGAAGCTTTTATAGACACTTTCCGGTTGGGTGAACAGTCCCAGAGCAAGGCCTAACAACATTGCTGATAGGGCAGGCCCCCGGAGGCTTTCCTCGATGATCGGCCATATCTTGACCTTATCCTCATCCCCCTTCTGCTGGCTGAGATACTCCTGACGGGTGCTGGGATAATCTTGCTGATCGGGATAATCACCAGCAGCAACAGTCTGCACAGTAGAGTAGGCTACTTCTTTACGCTTCTTCTTGTTGAGATAAATATTGGCTATAACAATTGCAGTTACGAGGGCGGGGATATCCATGAAGGGATAAAGTGCGCCAGCCCATGGCTCGTATTTCATCCCCTGTTCTTCGAGTACTGTCAGGGCGGCAGCCATAGTAGAGCCACTCACCGCACCAAACAAACCCCCAGTGGCGATCGCATCCACAACTTTGACCTTCGGCAGCTTGGCTAAGGTATAGCGAGCGATGAATACAATCGTAATCCCTGTTATTACAGCAAAGATCATGGGTAACACCATCTCAGTCAGATTAGAATTGCGGATCGCAGTTCCACCGGTCAGACCGATTTTGGTGAGCAGCATGAAGACGATGATCGAACAAATTGACTCTGGAATTACCAATTCGCTACCAAGGGCGGCAATAACCATACCGCCAATCAGAAACGCAAGTGTTGGGGACTGCAACTGCTTAATAAAGTCCGTGACAAAAAAGGACAAAAAATCCACGAATACCTCCTTGTGTGTCCTCTGACGAGGATGATTGCAATAGATGAACTAAACGAACTTTAAAGATTTAAAGAGAGTAAGAGTGAGGTGCTTCACCCCTACAGCACAGGTGTTGCACGAGAACCTGTAGACAGGGCTTGCGGTCATGGACTCGGTCGGTTCAGAGAACAACGTTGGGGTACCGCGAAACAGGTAGGCAAAAAAGCCGCCACAAACTGCCCCTTAGAGTCTATCGAGGGGGCCCTACGCCGAAGACTAAGGCCAGAGTTAATGAGACAACACCAGCCGTGAAACTGCCGAAGATATTGCCCCAGAGGTTATTAAACCGGATGAGATTGGTGATTGCCATAACTGAGGTAAATGAACGGTAGATCAAACGAACTATAAGCACCCTTTTTCAGAAAAAGGATGGATTATAGATAAAAGTCGCCTAGAGAATGGAATCTAACGTCTGCGATCGCGTACTCAAAGAACTCTCAACAACAGACTGCCGATTAATGATTCCCGAGCGACTTCAAGCTCTGAAAAACTAAATCGTAATAGTTAAATTATTTGGATATTTTTAACTGTACGCTACTCTGGGTAGTAATACTTAGTGAGTGATCAAGAAAAAAATTCTTGTATGTATAGAAATCCATCTATGGGTATTAGATCACTGACAACGCGAAGCAACCGGTTGGGGGCAGCAGCCCAACAAGTCGTTGCAGAGGCGGAATAAAGGTTATTGTCAGGATTCAAAACTGACTAGCCGCCGATAAACTGATACTGTTGGCGAAAGTATCAATGCAAGAGTATAGAAGTTAGCCAATTCAAATTAAAAGATACATAAAATTCAACCCCATTCCGGGAGTTAAGCAGCGTCCACTCAGCAATTGCAGTAGTTATTCTCTACTTTTGAGCCTAATTTTAATTTTTTTCCTCTGAATGCTCTCAAATACCTATTTTTTCGTAGCTCCTTTGAGCGATCGCCTATTGTACCCAAGTTTGTCAAAACCAGGACTCGTGAGCATTTACCATTTTCGGATGAGTCTATTACTCATTACTCATTACTCATTACTCATTACTCATTACTCATTTGATGACACCAAAACTGTATGAATAAAAAATGGGTAAATCTCATCAAAGTCAACAGCCTAACCCTACACCCCTAACCTCTAAAAACAATCTCATTGCGCTTAGTATTACCTAATTCTGGTAATGATTTAGCTGTATGGGGCGTGAGGACATTAGGAACGCTGGGAGGGACTTGTAATTGTTGTACGAGATTTTGCAGGAGTTTATCTTGTTGTTGGCGAAAAGCTGTGATTTGTGAGCCACGGTTAATAATTGCAAACCAAACTAAACCGCGATCGCGTGTTGGTACAACCCCAGCTAAAGCACTGACATCTCGCAAAGTCCCAGTTTTCATAACAGTAGCTGAGGGTAGGTGTCGATACTGCATTGTTCCTCGGTGATCAAATCCAGAGGTGGGAAATAAATCAGCTAAGTTGAGTTGATCAGCCGCAGCAGCTTGGTGAATTGCCATTAACATCGCACAAGCAGCCCTGGGGGAAATGCGATTTTCTTGTCCCAGTCCTGAGCCATTAATTAACTGAATTTCTGCCTCTGGTACATTAGCTAGTTTTGCGGCTTTTACCTGCACTACTGTATGACCACCTACCGCTTCTGCTAGCATTTGCGCCATTTCATTATTACTGTAAACATTCATCTCCTTGATTAATTGTTTCAAGGGTAGAGAACGGTGACGTACTAGTAAAGTTTGTTGGGGGTTGGGCTGGGGTGTAAATTTGACTTGTCCGGCAATCACAAGCTGGGGTTTGGGTGTACCCTTGGGCATGATGGAATGAATATAATTTGCTGGACGAGTCCAAGATTTGGAATTGAGAGCTTGCTTGAGCATTTGTCCAGCTAGTAGGGGATGACGCTGGAAATTCATGGCGAAATTGCCAGTGATGACTAAATTTCCCTTGACTTGCTTGATACCGATTTTATTGAGAGTATTACCTAAAGCGATCGCTTCCTCCCAAACAAACATCGGATCTCCACCACCAGTAATTACTAAATCTCCTTGTACAACACCTTTTACTATTGGTCCTGTAGCACTGATCATCGTATTAAATTGGTGCTGAGAACCCAAAGTTTTCAAAGCCACCAAGGAAGTTGCAATTTTAGTGAGAGAAGCCGCAGGTAAAGGTGTTGTACCTTGATGATCAGCCATCAATACTGGCCCAGACTGCATCCAAATTCCCTGACTTTGAGTTAAATCCTGAGCGATTAACTTAGATGTTAATAATCCTTGGAGATATTGTTTAACGGTATTAGCTCCTGCTGGATTGGGATCGGGTGCAATAACTAAGCCAGGGCTACTTTGCCAAGTTAGTAGTTCCAAGGCATCTGACGGCTTGATATCAACTCCAGCCATCTCCAACCACAGAGATACCAAACCTGAACCCAACAATTCCAGCATGATTTAATCCTCTTAGGATATAACAGAACACAACAATTTGATTTACTGTGCTACTATACGGGATTTTTGGTGTAAATCAGTATTAAGACGTAATAATTTAGTGGTTTTTCCCTCTATGGGTAGATTAAATGACATAGTTTGCGTATCTCCCTTGACAATACCTGCGATTTCAGCATTGAGTCAGGGCGATCGCAGATATATTGACTAAATTATCTACATTTACCAAATTATTCAAGCTCCATAAAATAAGCAAACAAAGTCATTTAGTGATTGCCTACGTTTAAGGGTTGTTTTGGCTATTTTTCTAGAAGCATTTGTTTCGAGCAAATGAGGTATATTTGCTTGCAGGAGACGAAGTTATAGTCAACAAATCATTGTGGCTCTCATTGTTGAAAAAAATGACAATTGACGAATATTATCAAAAATATGGCAGCAAAATAACCCAAGACAGTGAACGGCTTTTCGTTGAGGAATTTTTATACCCGTTGGTTGGCTCAAAAATTGAAGCAGTTGTGCCGCAATACCCATT
>JBODRP010000130.1:0-13838 GCA_050633005.1 Trichormus sp.
CCTAATGGCCAAACTCTAGTTTCCGTAGGTGCTGACAAAACTATTAAACTGTGGAATAAACAAGGGGAATTAATTCAAACTTTAGCAGCACATGATGACCAAGTTAATCACATTTCTTTTCACCCAAATAATCATATTTTAGTTTCTGCTAGTGCGGATAAAACTATTAAACTCTGGGGATTAGATGGGCAATTACTCAAAATTATTTCAGGACACGGTGAGCAAGTTAAAGATGTTAGCTTTAGTCCAGATGGTAAATATTTGGCTTCCGCTAGTCGAGATAAATCTATTAAAATCTGGCAAATAAATTTAGAGAAAATACCAAAACTAAGCCATATAAAAGATGTAAAATTTAGTCCAGACGGTAAAATGTTCGTTGCCGGGGGATGGGATGGTAAAGTTACGATTTGGCAAAGAAAACAAAATATTGATGCTGCACCAATAATTACATTTTTAGCCCATAATGATATAATTCAAGCTGTTAGTATTAGTCATGATGGTAAAACCTTAGCAACAGCTAGTGCTGATAAAACTATTAAAATTTGGCATCTGCAAACACAAACTTTAATCCAAACACTCACAAGACATCAAGATAGAGTTACAAGTATTGCTTTTAGTCCAGATGATCAGTTAATTGCTACTGGTAGTGCTGATAAAACTATTAAAATTTGGCAATTATCAAAAGGTCAATTATTGAGAACAATCACCGCACATACTGATGAAGTCACGAGTATTAATTTTAGTCCTGATGGGCAATTATTAGCGTCTGGAAGTGCTGACAATAGAGTAAAACTATGGCAAGTTACTGATGGTAAACTAGTGAAAGATTTACAAGGGCATGGTTTAGCGATCGCCTCTGTAAAATTCAGCCCTGATGGTAAAATATTAGCCTCCGCTAGTTGGGATAATACCATTAATCTTTGGCAAATCCCCAATGGGGAATTAATTCAAACCCTCACCGGACATACAGACGGTGTAACTAGTCTTGATTTTATCCCAGATAGTCAAATTGTCGCCTCTGGTAGTGCTGACAATACCATCAAATTCTGGGATATGACAAACGCTAAATTACTCACAACCCTGCTAGGAAATCGGGGTAAAGTCAATAGTGTTAGTTTTAGTCCCGATGGTAAAGTCTTGGTGAGTGGTGAAGAAGCAGGGGTGATGCTGTGGAATTTAGATTTAGATGATTTGATGCAGCAGGGATGCACCCGTATGAGCAATTATCTTCACTATAACCAGAATATTACGCCAGGCGATCGCGCTATTTGTAAACAGCCATGATATTTGATGCTTTTTTTGCTGTTAATGATGAACAATTAAGTTAGTTTTTTCGAGCCAAAATATTCTTTTTCCGCTATTAAATCAAAAATCAGACAAAGCGATCGCTTGAGTGTACACTATCTTTGATCATTAGCCTTAAGACAGATTAGAGAATAGCCATAAGACAGTATATTTGGGTGAGATAGCACAAAATGGGTTAAAAATCCTCATGCTAAATAAGTAAAATCAATCACAATCTTTTGCAGATCAATTTTCGTTAACTTGTTTTGTAGGTTTGCTGTCAGCTATGTCATCCCCTGAATCTCAAACTGATTTTCCCGACAATCTTCCCCAACCATCCTATGAGCCATCCTCAGTAAATTGGCGGAAACTGCGGTTATTGATAGCAGCTATACTGTTGTTAGTCGGTGGAATAGCCGCAGCCTGGAGATTATTAAGTCCAATTAATCAAGCACCAGCAGCCAATAGCCAATCATCAGGGGTAAGAGTCAAAGTATCCCCAGTACAAGTAGGCATCATTGAAGACAGTACAGACTTTGTAGCCAGCTTAGAATCCCGGCTCTCAATCAAGCTGCAACCGAGAAGCCAAGGCCAAGTTACTCAAATATACGTCAAATCAGGAGATGCGATCGCCGCCGGATCTCCTGTCATGCAAATCGACCCCAGGCAGCAACCAACTGCATTCCTGGGTAACGATGCCGCCATGAATGTAGTCAAAGTCCAGCTAGCAAACGCTTACACTACCCTCAGATCCCTAGAAACAGAAAGATTATCTAAACTAGCTGATTTACGTTTAAATCAGCAGGAATATGAAAGATATGCCAGTTTAGCTAACGAAGGGGCAGTATCTCGACAAAGCAAAGAGCAAGCAGCTAATCGAGTCTCTATAGCTACGGCTAGTCTCAACGCGCTAGAGTCAAGGATTCAAGCTCAAAAAGCCAGCATTGCCCAAGCCCAAACAACTTGGCAGCAAGCTCAGACAAATACTGCTCAACAACAGCCACTACAAAGCTATAGAATTACTGCGCCTCTTTCTGGTACAGTGGGCAATATTTCCGTAAAATTAGGGGATTTTGTCACCACAGCCACACAATTAACTACCATCAGTCAAAACCAACCCTTAGAAGTTAATATCTCCGTTCCCCTAGAACGCGCCTCCCAACTACGTAAGGGAATGCCAGTAGAGATTATGAACCCCCAAGGTCAAGTTTTAGGTACAAGTCGGGTATTTTTCATTGCTCCTAACGCTACCAACGACACCCAAACCATCCTAATTAAAGCCATATACCCTAACTCTAATCATCAACTCCGTTCTGACCAACTCATCAGAGCCAGAGTCATTTGGAGTCAGCGTCCAGGGGTATTAATTCCTACTACAGCCGTATCACGCATAGCCGGTAACACCTTTGTCTATGTCGCCCAAACAGAAACATCAGCAGCAGGATCTCAATTAGTCGCCCGTCAAAAACGAGTGCAATTAGGCGATATCCGCCGCAATCATTACCAAGTCCTCTCAGGATTACAACCACAAGATAAAATCATCGTTTCCGGCTTGCTTAATCTTCAAGATGGGGTATTGATTGTTCCTGATTCTTAGGGAAGGTAGGGGGCAGGGGAGCAGGGGAGCAGGGGAGCAGGGGGCAGGGGTAGACAAGGTAGACAAGGGGGACAAGGGAGACAAGGTAGAGAATTTTAGATTTTAGATTTCGGATTTTAGATTGAAATCCAATCCAAAATTTAAAATCCAAAATCCAAAATTGAATTGCCCAATGCCCCATGCCCAATGCCCCATGCCCAATTACGAATTATCAACAACTAACCTTTTCTGAAAACATTGCCGCATCACCGTGATGATACAGTGCTGCATCAATGCGACAACCTTGATAAGCTAAGACATATAACTCTTTCAAGTCGTTCATCAGGGGATAGCGTGGGTTTGCTCCTGTGCATTGATCGTCAAATGCTTGTTCTGCCATTTCTTCTACCTTGGCATAAAACTCTTTGTCTTCGTCTCCTAAAGCTTGTTTAATTGTCGCAGGAATATCAATTTCTCGTTTGAGATTTTCAATTGCTGCAATCAATAATTCTACTTTTTCATCGGCGTTGTTCCCGCCTAAGTGCAGGTGATCAGCTATTAAAGCATATCTGTCTTTGGCGTTGGGATATCTGTACTGAGGGAAAATTGCTTGTTTGAAGGGAACATCAGTGGCGTTGTAGCGGATGACGTGGGAAATCATCAAGGCGTTGGCGAGTCCGTGGGGAACGTGGAAGGTTGCACCGAGTTTGTGCGCCATTGAGTGACATATCCCTAAGAAGGCATTAGCAAAGGCCATACCTGCAATTGTGGCAGCATAATGAACTTTTTCCCGTGCTTTTGGATCATTAGCACCATTTTTGTAGGCACTGGGTAAATATTTAAACAATAACCTAATTGCTTGTAGTGCTAAACCGTCGGTAAATTCACTTGCCATTACGGATACGTAGGATTCTAAGGCATGAGTTAAAGCATCAATCCCACCGTATGCCGTGAGTTTTTTGGGCATATTTGAAGTTAGTTCCGGGTCTGCGATCGCAATATTCGGAGTTAGGGCATAATCTGCTAAGGGGTATTTCACTCCTACTCTGTCATCTGTCACCACAGCAAAGGGTGTAACTTCTGAACCTGTTCCTGAAGTGGTGGGAATAGCTACCATGATGGCTTTTTGTCCCAAAGGTGGTAATTCATAAACCCGCTTGCGAATATCCATAAACCGCATCGCCAAGCCTTCAAATTCCACATCGGGATGTTCATACATCAACCACATGACTTTGGCTGCATCCATTGGCGAACCACCACCAATGGCAATAATCACATCTGGTTGATAATTTCTGAGTAAAGCTAATCCTTTATTGACATTGGATAATGTGGGATCAGGTTCAACGTCGTGAAATACGTCATGTTTTACGCCAATTTCGTCTAAAACTTGGGTGACTTTATCGACGATGCCTAAATCAAATAATGGTTTATCTGTGACGATAAAAGCCCGTTCTTTACCTATTAAATCTCGTAATGCTACAGGCAAACACCCATATTTGAAATATATTTTGGGCGGAACACGAAACCATAACATATTTTGGCGACGTTGCGACACCGTTTTAATATTAACTAGGTGATGAGGTGTCACATTATCAGAAACAGTATTACCTCCCCAAGTTCCACAACCTAACGTTAAAGATGGGTCAAGTTTAAAGTTATATAAATCACCAATCGCGCCTTGAGAAGATGGGGTATTGATCAGAACACGCCCGGTTTTCATCTTATTCTCAAAGTAAGCAATATCATCAAGATTGGCAGGATTTGTATACAAGACTGATGTATGTCCTAGTCCCCCAAATTCCACTAATTTTTCAGCTTGATCTACAGCTTCATGGAAACTAGAGGCACGATACATTGCCAAAATTGGAGATAATTTCTCATAAGCAAAAGGTTCACTTTCTCCCACTGCTTCGACTTCGCCAATTAAGACTTTATAAATTTTTTGTGCTTGAGCAGTATCGTCATTAGTTGGTAGTGAAATCCCAGCTAACTTAGCTAAATTCGCCACTGATTGTCCCACAATTGCCGCATTTAATCTGCCCTCATTTAAAATTGCACTACCCAGTTTTTGTTTTTCCTCAGCATTGAGAAAATAAGCCCCACGACTGATAAATTCTTGTTTGACTTTTTCGTAAATATCATCAACGACAACAACAGATTGTTCCGAAGCGCAAATCATGCCGTTGTCAAAGGTTTTACTTAATAAAATCGAACTGACAGCAGTTTGAATATGTGCGCTACTATCAATGACTGCTGGAGTATTACCAGCACCAACACCTAATGAGGGATTACCAGAAGAATAAGCAGCACGCACCATTCCCGGCCCGCCAGTAGCTAAAATTAATTTAATTTCCGGATGCTGCATTAAAGCCTTAGATAACTCTACAGTTGGCTCATCAATCCAACCAATAATATCTGCTGGCGCACCTGCGGCTATTGCAGCTTTGAGGAGAATTTTTGCTGCTTCTACAGTGCATTTTTTTGATTTAGGATGAGGTGAAAAAATAATGGCGTTGCGGGTTTTTAATGCAATCAAGGCTTTAAAAATTGTTGTAGCAGTGGGATTAGTTACGGGGACAATCCCGGCAACAATTCCTACAGGTTCAGAGATTTTTTGAATCCCAAATGTATGGTCTTCTTCGATAATTCCGCAGGTTTTTTCATGTTTATATTTATTGTAGATAAATTCGGAAGCAAAGTGATTTTTAATCACCTTATCTTCAACGATCCCCATACCTGTTTCTGTAACTGCCAATTTTGCTAAGGGAATCCGTTCTGCATTCGCTGCTAATGCTGCCTTTTTAAAGATAATATCAACCTGTTCTTGAGAGTAGTTTGCATATTTTGCTTGTGCCAGTTTTACTCGTTGTACAAGTAATTCTAACTCTTCAATATTGGTCACTTGCATATTTTTATCCTTATGTAAGTAGTAAGTAGGGTGTGTTAGGCGTAAGCCGTAACGCACCAAAGACTTTGGGGAAGGTGCTGATTGTAATTGGTTATGACTGCTTTTGTTTGATGTAAGTAAGTCGGCGAGAAAAAAACAAACTACATTAAGTAATGTAAAATTTAATTGAATTAGCTTGTAGTAAGGGCTTTAGCCCTTAAGAGAGGACTAAAGTCCCTACTACAAACCTTGAATTATTCACGCCGTTCTACTTATTGTTTAAATCGTAAAGATTTCCCGACTACGAAAGATATCTAACGCTGTTTGTATTTGTTCTGGAGTTGGTGGGGGAGTATCTCTCAACAGATATTCAAAACCTAATTCTTGCCATTTATATTCGCCCATTTTATGAAATGGCAAAACTTCCACTCTTTCAACATTATTGAATGGGGCAATAAAATCAGCGATACTAGCAATATTATCTGGCTTATCTGTAAGACCTGGAACTAGAACAAATCTAATCCAAGTAGGTTGATTAATTGCATGGAGATATTTAGCAAAAGCCAGTGATGGTTCGATATTGCAACCTGTAACTTTAGTGTAAGTCGCTGGATCAAATGATTTAATATCCAGTAAGACTAAATCTACAGATTCGACTACAGATTTAGCAGAAGCTAAGTTACAAAAGCCAGAAGTATTTAACGCTGTATGAATACCTAATTCTCGACAACGTTGAAAAATCTCTCGCACAAATCCTGGTTGCATTAGTGGTTCTCCACCACTGATGGTAACACCTCCACCAGAAGATTTCATATAAGATGTATACTTCTGAATTTCTTTTACTAGTTCATCAACACTGACTTGTTTACCATTTTCCAGGTAGCGACAATCAACGTTGCTGCAATACAAGCAACGTAGTGGACAACCAGAGGTGAAAATTAAAAATCGAATACCAGGCCCGTCAACTGTTCCACAACTTTCTACTGAGTGTATATAACCAGAAGTAATTTTTTCGGGAATTATGTGATGATTTCCTAATGTCTCATGTTCGATTGGCAAAGTTGGGCATTTAAGATTGTGCATGAATGTTACCTAATTTGACATCACCCATCAACATAATTACTAATTCGTAATTCGTAATGGGCTAACGCCCCGCTCCGCTAACGTAATTCGTAATTAAGGGTGGAACACTACTCCTAAATTTTAATTTAGAGTGTTAGTTGTGGTTTTAATACCCAATTAATTTGATTACGAACTACGTAGCTTGTTTTTCGCTTGGTGAGCATTATTTCAACCTGGCTTTTGTCTTTCACTATGATTTATAGATAATAAATGTGAGGAACTTGTGGGGATACAATGCTGTATGCAATCAATTTCAAAAATTAAATTTGCTGAAGGATGATCCCTGTTAGATGTTGATCTAAATAGTCAAGTCGTTGCGCTCCAATTCAAAATTCAAAATAAATCATGAAAGACGCGATTTATCGTAAATTCAAGGGTATAAGACTTCTACATCTACACGTAGTATCAGTTGAGTTGGGGTTTAAATCCCCAACTCCAACTGTCTTTAATTTTGAATTTTGAATTTTGAATTGTTAACGCGTCTCTACAAGTGGGGTTTGGGATGATCTAAAATTTAAAATCGTTCGTGGAATGTCCGCTTGATTACGTCTAGTTGTTGTTCTCGCGTTAATTTAATAAAGTTGACGGCGTAACCGGAAACTCGAATGGTTAGCTGAGGATATAACTCTGGATGTTCCATTGCGTCAACTAACATTTCCCGCTTCAAGACGTTAACATTAATTTGATGTCCGCCATCATGAAAATAACCATCCAACATTCCGACAAGGTTGTTGATTTGGTCAACTTCTAATTTACCTAAAGCGGATGGTACAACTGAGAAGGTGTTGGAAATTCCATCTTGTGCGTATTCGTAGGGAATTTTCGCTACTGATTCTAAGGAAGCGATCGCGCCTTTACTATCCCTTCCGTGCATGGGGTTTGCACCAGGTGCGAAGGGTTCACCGGCTTTTCTTCCGTCGGGTGTGTTACCTGTTTTCTTACCGTAGACAACGTTTGATGTAATTGTTAATACTGATTGTGTGGCTGTCGCTTGGCGATAAGTGGGATGTTGACGCAGTTGGTTCATAAATTTGGTGACTAAATCGACTGCGATTTCATCAACTCGATTGTCGTTGTTACCATATTTGGGAAAATCGCCGCTAATTTCATAATCAATGGCTAATCCAGCTTCGTTGCGTATGACTTTGACTTTTGCATATTTAATTGCTGATAACGCATCTGTGACTACCGATAAACCTGCAATCCCGCAAGCCATCGTGCGGAAAATATCACGGTCATGTAATGCCATTTCAATGCGTTCGTAGCAGTATTTATCGTGCATATAATGGATGACGTTGAGGGTGTTGATATAGGCTTTCGCTAACCACGCCATCATGATTTCTAGCTGATCCCACACCTGTTGATAATCGAGATATTCGTCAGTGATAGGTGCAATTGGGGTTGCAACTTGTTCCCCAGATTTTTCATCTTTACCGCCATTAATCGCATACAGCAAGCATTTAGCTAGATTGACTCGCGCACCAAAAAACTGCATTTGCTTACCAATTCGCATAGCGGAAACGCAACAGGCGATCGCATAATCATCTCCCCAGTATCCACGCATCAAATCGTCGTTTTCATACTGGATAGAGCTAGTATTAATTGAAACTTTCGCACAAAACCGTTTAAAGTTCTCTGGTAAGCTTTCTGACCACAACACGGTTAAATTTGGCTCTGGTGCTGCGCCTAAATTATACAAAGTATTCAGAATACGGAAGCTATTTTTAGTAACTAAAGGTCTACCATCTTCACCCACACCACCAACACATTCTGTCACCCAAGTGGGATCACCAGAAAAGAGTTGATTGTAGTCGGGTGTCCGCAAAAATCTGACCATGCGTAATTTCATCACAAAATGGTCAATGAGTTCTTGCAATTCCGACTCGGTGATTTTCCCTTGTTGTAAGTCCCGTTCAAAGTAGATATCCAAAAATGTAGAAACTCGTCCCAAGGACATCGCCGCACCGTTTTGTTCTTTGACTGCTGCCAGATAGCCAAAATATAGCCACTGCACAGCTTCTTGTGCTGTCACTGCGGGTTGACTAATATCACACCCATAACTTGCAGCCATTGTCTTGAGTTCAAACAGTGCTTTAATTTGCTCGGAAATTTCTTCCCGTAGACGAATTGTCTCTTCGTCGATGACATCTAATTCTAAAGATATGAGTTGTGCTTTTTTGTCTTCAATCAGAGCATCAACACCATACAACGCCACCCGCCGATAATCGCCAATAATTCTGCCACGTCCGTAAGCATCTGGTAAGCCGGTGATAATCCCATAGTGCCGACATAACCGCATTTCACGGGTATAGGCATCAAATACCCCATCATTATGGGTTTTGCGGTATTTGGTAAATATCTCTGCGGTTTGGGGATCGATTTCGTAACCGTAAGCTTTTAAGGAATCTTTGACAACCCGAATCCCTCCTAACGGCATGATGGCACGTTTTAAGGGTTTTTCAGTTTGCAATCCTACTATGTTTTCCAGTTCGCGGTCAATATAACCCGGTTGATGGGAGGTAATTGTAGAAACAACTTTTGTATCTGTATCGACAATGCCTTGTTCGCGCTCAACTGCCATTAAGTCTTGGACTTGCTTCCAAAGTGCTTGAGTCGTTGCAGTTGCACCTGTTAAAAAAGAGTCATCACCACTGTAAAGAGTGTAATTTGTTTGGATGAAGTCACGGACGTTGATTTCTTCTATCCATTTGCTAGTTTTAAAGCCTTGCCATTGTGCTAACATCTGAGATTCCCCCCAGTTGATGAAGCTGATGATGGACTGCGGTATCTTGCTTGGGATAACGTAGCACATTTGACTTTGATATTAACGCAGCTTTTAGTGTCTCAATTTTTGTGAATCAGGCAAGATATCTAATTTACAAGGTTTTTGAGCGAAAATTAAAGTTTTTTTAATTTATCAATCATCACAAAACGAATATCCCGTTTTTCACCAATGAGTTTAATTCCTGGTTGTTGAAGATTTAAAAAGTTTAATCCTATTTCTCTACCACTGATTAAGAAATCATTAATAGCAATCTTGTAAGTTCGTTTAGGTTCAAGAGGTTGCCCTTGAATCAACCAAATTTTAGAATTTGCTAATTGACTAACTTTAGCTGTTTGCAAATAACCACCAGTACCTTGATTAGCTTGTCCTTGATCTAATACTCTTTGCAACATTTCACCAGTGATTTCTACTGCTACAACTTTACCGCCAAAAGGTAGTATGCGAATCACATCGTATTGGGTAATAGGGCCTGGGGGCATCACATCATCAATCCGAATTGAACCACTATTAAAAATTGCTAAATCTGCGTTAGGTACTTCCTGTAACATAGCCTCGGCAATTAACTGCGTTAGTTTTGTAGGTTGGTTACGGACACTAGATTCTAAACCATCTAAAGCAAATGTTAATTGTCCAATTTTTTGATCTGGCTCAAAACCATTGGCGCGAAATGCTTGATAACCTCGTTCTAGCCATTGTTTGATGATGTTTGCGGTTTTTGGTTCTTCAGGAATTTTATCAGTAATTGGTATTAAGCGGGAGTTAATTTCAAGATTTTTTTTGATAGTATCGTAACTTAACTGATGCACGTAAACTGTACGGGCATTAGCATCGGCTTTAAAAATTGGTGTAAAATCTCGACCCCGCCATTGCTGGATATTTTCATGCTCATGACCACCCAGAATAATGTCGATTTCTGGTACAGTTTCGGCTAGTTTGCGGTCATCTTGAATAGATAAATGGGTGAGCGCAACTATAATGTCAACTTTTCCCTTGAGTGCTTTGACTTGCTGTTGGGCTGCTGCTATGGGATCAATATAGCTGACGTACTCAGGCTGATTACTATTGAGGGTGACACCAATTAATCCTACCCTGACCAAAGCTCCGCGATCGCCTTTGACATTGAATACTATGGAGCGAGGAACACCTGGAAAGGGTTTACCTGTGTTATCTGAGACATTACTTGACACCCAACGAAACCGAGATTCTTTTAGTCTTTGATAAAAGAGGTTTTTTGGTAGGTCAAATTCATGATTGCCAAAAGTTCCATAGTCCAACCCCATAGCGTTCATTACCGCTACTATTTGCTGACCAGCCAGAGGTATACCGTTAATTTTGGCTGTTCCTAAAGCCGAAGGACTCAAAACATCTCCAGCTAATACAGTGTAGGTGCGGGGGTTGGTTTTGTAAAGTTGTTGTCGGAGGGTAGCCACACGAGCTAAACCCCCACGAGTTCCCCCCTCCACTGGCGTAATTTCGTAGACATCATTCAGGTGTAACAGGTTAATATTCACGATTTCTGCAAATGCAGGCAAAGGTAAAGTTAGTGTCGCTAATACTAGTAAAGTTACACTCCACCCCTGATAAATAAATTTCATATTTTGCTGCCAATACTCTCGTTTTACGGGATTGATTTTATACCGGTTTTCTCAAATACGTCCACAAGTTCCCACCCCCAAAAAGCCCACAAGTTATACCAATTCTCCAAAGTAAACCTACAGGGGGCAGGGGGCAGGGGGCCGGGGGCAGGGGGCAGGGGGCAGGGGAAGAATGATCTGTAGCCGGGATTTAGAGAAATGGTATTAAGTCTTATGAAGCCCTGAAATCTTTTGGGATTTCAGGGCTTAGGTTATATTTGAATTGGTTTTAGAGATTCACCTTAAGAAAAAAGATACTGTTCTATTGATGGTTGTTGACGACGCAAGGTTGTAATTGCTTGCTGCTGGATTTGCCTGACTCGTTCTCGACTGACATTCAGTTTTTCCCCAATTTGGGCTAAACTGCGTTCTTGATTATCCAAGAGTCCAAAGCGCAAAATTAAGACTTCGCGCTGTACAGGTTTGAGTGATGCTAATAAATCACTTAAATCTTGGCGTAACATTTCTTGGGTAATCTGTTCATTCGGTGAAGTCCCTTCATCCGCTAGCAATTCACTCAGTTCCGTATCTTGATTATCTCCCACCTTTAAATCTAGAGAAATGGTGCTACTAGCAGCAGAGAGATATTCTCGAACTTGTTTAGGTTCTAAGTCCAATTTCTCAGCAATTTCGGCTACAGTGGCACGACGACCCAATGTCTGAAACAATTCTCGCTGGACTTTTTTAATTTGATTGAGTTTTTCATTCACATGAATCGGTAGCCTGACTGTTCGGGATTTTTCTGCGATCGCTCTTGTAATTGCTTGACTAATCCACCAATATATGTATGTAGATAATTTATAACCTCGGTTGGGATCAAATTTTTCTATACCTCTTTGTAAACCAATTGCTCCTTCTTGCACCAAATCCAAAAATTCCAAATTCTGACGCTGATATTTTTTCGCAACCGAAACTACAAGTCTCAAGTTGGCTGTCACCATCTTTTGTTTAGCTCGTTGACCAATCTTAAGTATTTGATTGATTTCTGTTTCGCTTTTATTTACAAATTGCGCTAATTCTGCTAGGGTTGGTTCTCGATGCAATTCTTCACTAAGCTGCTGCTTGTGCTGCTCAATGGCAATCATTTGTTGTACTTGCCTGCCATAAGTTATTTCTTGGTCTGATGTTAATAAAGGGAACTGACCAATTTCTTGCAAATAAACGCGAACCATATCAGAACTCAGGCTAGACATACAACTTTAACTACTCTCCATAATCAGACGAAATTAAAAGTATAAATCAAATAGCCCTATATATGTTCTAAAAATTCGTAATCTCATCACCCTAGGTGTAGGGTGTTAGGAGTAGCTGAGTGTGAAGACACCTTGAACTCCAACCAATCCAATCATCTTAAACAACGCTGCTATCTGTTCCCCTACACCCCACAGGAACTTGGTCAAAAGTTAACAAGACCAATGCGATGCAATATTTTTCACTTGGAGGTCTCATATATTAATTTCATGAATTTTGCGTGAACATACATAAAAAAATTGTTTTTACTAGTATTTTTTAATTCAAATTATTCAGATAATAAAATTCAGCATTGGCTAAAATAAACGACTTATATAGGGACTTGTCATGAATCAACGTATCACTACTACTGTCAATTCATTAGTATCAAAATTCTCAAGACGAAATGCCCTTTTATGGCTTGGGGGTAGTGGAATAGCTACAAGCTTGGTAGTAGCAGGACAAGATCAAGCAAATGCTCAAAACAACAAAGATGTGGAATTGATAAATCCCCCAACTCTGTACAACGCAACCCAAAATGGCTATAGTCATATTGCTGTAACACCAGCAAGAAGAAGAACAGTCTATATTTCTGGTCAATTTGGTTCAGACTTACAAGGTAATCTTGTTTCTAGTGAATTTGAACCACAGTTAATACAGGCTTTTCAAAACCTTCGATTTGCCTTAAATGCCGTTGGTGCAAAACCAGAAGATGTACTCAAAACGACTGTTTTAATAGTTGATCATACTCAAGAAAAATTGATCCCGTTAGGACGTGAAATTACCAAGTTGTGGGGTTTTAAACCTCCCGCAAATACCCTGATACCCGTTCCTAGACTGGCATTAGATGGTATGTTGTTTGAGATTGATGCTTATGCAGTAATTCCAGAACAACCTGATCGTAAACTGTTCCCCAGATAAATTTTTGTGAAAAAATATATCAATGTTAACTGTTAACTGTTAAGTGTTGATAGTCATAATGAGTTGCGCTGCCATCCACGAAACTTGGCAGCGCATTTAGTATTTATGACAATATCACGAATATTTATTTTGCCAGATCAAGAAAGATAAACCATGATTCGACCGACCACACCCGATGACACAACCGCACTCATCACCATAGCCCAAGCGATTGGCTTCCAGTCCAGCGAACTTGAGGTTCTCAGCAAAATGCTAGCTGATTACTTCAGTAACGACAGCAACACTGATCATTTCTGGCTCACCGACGATGACAATGAGCCGGTTGGGGTTGCGTATTGCGAAGCGGAACAAATGACTAATCAAACCTGGAATCTCCAACTTATCGCCATTCGACCTGAT
>JBODRP010000131.1:0-13788 GCA_050633005.1 Trichormus sp.
CTAATAAAGCTTTAAGAGCAATATCTATTGCTTTATCGTGCTGGAAAATTGTAAAATAATAAGTTATTTGATTTTGAATTACTTTAGTTTTATCAAATATATTTTTAGTTTTTGTTAAAAGATAATCGCATAATTTTTCAAATTCATCGAATTTAGTAATAACATAGAGAATTTCTAATATTTCTATATAAAATTCAAATGTCAATTCATACTGTATTTCCCAACTATCAGCAGATAAGAGAGTTAACCCTTTTTTCAAATATCTAAGTGCTGTTTCATAGGCTGTAGATGCCTTAGATTTTTTACCAGCTTGCAGAAATAACTGAGATAAATGATCTCTTTCTGATTGCTCAGTGATTAATTCTAAACCTTCATTAAATTGATTGACAATATTAAAAATATTCTCTTCTAAATACTTGTCTTTGCTATTTTTGACGAGAATACGACCAATTTGTAAATGTACAAGTTTCTTATCTTCTAAAATTATGCTATAAGCAGCTTGTTGAACTCTATCATGTAGAAATTTATAGGTAATAGATTTATGATATTTTGGAATAAAATCTGAGGATATTTCTGAACAATTACTAGAAACTTCATCCCAATTCCATAGTAAAGGTATTTTATAATCATTGGTTAAAGGAACAATCAATCCTTCCGTAATGGCTTGCTGTAGTTGTTGAGCAGTTAATGTTGGATATTTTTTATTGACAATAGAAAGAAGTTCTAAATCAAATTGATTACCTATACAAGCTGCTAATTTTAAAATATTCTGTGTATTCTCATCCAGCTTTTCAATTTTTTTGACCATTAAATCAATGACATTATTAGTTATTTCCAAGTTTTGAATTGCCTGAAAATCCCATTGCCACAAAATTCTTTTAGTGTCTTTGTTGCTTATTGGCAATTGTGTATAGTTAAAAAATAAAAGTTTCTCTTTATACAAATTTTGTAGTAATTGAGTTAAGAAAAAAGAATTGCCACCAGTTTTCTGAGCTATTAAATTACCTAGAGGTTGAGTATCTGCTATTGAACAATGTAGGGTGTCAGCAATTAATTGGTTAATATGGTTGAGTTCTAAAGGTGTAACTGTTATTTGATTGACATTAGCTTCTGCCTGAATAATTTTTTCTAATGTCTGCATTAAAGGATGAGTAGGACTAACTTCATTATCCCGGTATGCACCTATGATTAATAAATATTGACTTTCAGAATTACTCGTGATTAACTCAAGAAAATTTAAAGATGCTAAATCTGCCCATTGTAAATCATCTAGGAAGATTACTAACGGGTGTTCTTGGCGGCTAAAAATACTAATAAATCTGGCAAAAAATAAATTGAATCGATTTTGGGCTTCAGTTCCTACTAATTGTTCAATAGCTGGCTGTTTACCGAGAATTTTTTCTAGTTCGGGAATTACATCAATAATAATTTGAGCATGATTTCCTAAAGCTGCTAATATTTTCTCTTTCCAAACTTGTAAGTTAATTTCCGGTTCACTCAGTAGTTGACGGACTAAATCTTGGAAAGCCTGGGTAATTGCTGCATAAGGAATATCTCTCCGTAACTGATCAAATTTACCCTGAATAAAAAATCCTTTTTGGCGTGTAATAGGTTTATAAATTTCATTAACTAAGGCAGTTTTACCAATACCTGAATAACCACTAATCAGCATTATTTCTGTACTACCTTGACTATTGACGCGCTCAAAAGTCGTTAGTAGTTGATTAATTTGTGGCTCTCTGCCATATAGTTTCTGTGGAATATGAAATTTATCAGAAATATCTTGACTTCCTAAAGTAAATTGAGAAATTCCTCCGCAAGTTTTTAACTGCTCAAAACAGATTTCTAAGTCTGCTTTAATTCCCCAAGCACTTTGGTATCGTTCCTCTGGAGTTTTAGCTAATAATTTCATGACAATATCAGATATTGCCAAGGGAAGAGAAGAAATTAATTCCTGGGGTGTTTTGGGAGCTTGTGCGAGATGACAATGAACTAACTCTAAAGGATCATTAATTGGAAAGGGGAGTTGATGAGTCAAAATTTCATAGAAGGTAACACCAAGGGAATAAAAATCACTACGATAGTCTATACCTCGGTTCATTCTACCAGTTTGTTCTGGAGCAATGTAAGCTAATATTCCTTCTAATTGGTTGACGTTACAAAGTTTCTGATTTTCTTGAGACAGATTACTAGAAATACCAAAGTCGATAATTTTCAGTTTGCCTGTTTTTTGGTTATATACTATGTTGCTAGGATTTATATCTTTGTGGATAATATTAGCAGTGTGAATGGATATCAAGCCTTCAGTAATTTTAATAGCTATGGTGAGAAATTCTTCTAAGGTAAAGTCATACTTTCGTATAAAATTATTTAAAGATTGCCCTCCAAAATCTTCCAGCAACATCACCAAACTATTTTGATATCGTCGCAAATCATAAGCTCGGATAATGTTGTCTGTGTTTAATGAATGGGTAATTTCATATTCCTGTTTATATCGTGTTAGTTCTGAGGGTGTGGGGTAATTCTCTTTAAGTAATTTCAGAATTATTGGTTGTTCCTGTGGTTTGATCACCCCTCGATAAACTATTGAGTTAGCACTTTCGTAAATTTTTTCAATAAACTGGTAGTCTATGATGGTATTCATAGGATGTGGTATTTTTTATATTATAATTTATAGTGATTTCGAGTTAAGTGAAAGGCTATTTGTAAATATTAAGTAGTGGCGCATTAGATTTATATAAAAAACGCAGATGTACGCAGATATAGCTTGCTTCTCTAACGAGACGCTACCGCGAACCCGCAGGGTACGCCGATGAAACAAATTTTTTCTTCCTACATTTTATCTGTGTTAGTCCAGTAGAGTGTGTTACGGCAGTGTGAGGATTTGAGTATGAGCGAAAGTATGAATTGCCGTAACGCACCATAATCACACGGTGCGTTACGCGTTGCTTTAACGCACCCTACAATTTAAGCTTTACTTTATAAATCATCTCTAAATCATCTCCAAGTGCAAACCTGCTCTACAATAGCATTAGCCTATTTATAGGCTTGGCGTTAATTTTGACCTGAGTTAACACCACTAATTTTGAGTACATCACTCATGGTTGCACAGTAATTAGGTAGATCAAAACTATTAGGATTAATTACTGTTTCATAGGTAAAATGGCGATAATTCATACAGAATCGATCCCAAGCTGCCATTTGAATCCGAAAGACGGCGATAATTAAATTGGCTAAAGATAAAGATAGGGGAATGCGGAAGTAAATCTTTTTACCGAAATAAGTGCAGAGTTCTTCGATTGCTTCGTTGGCGGTTAGTCTTGCTTGTCCTAAAACTAGTCGGCGTGGTGCATCGCTTGGGGGAGGATTCAAGATTAAATATTGTACTACAGTGGCGATATCTTGACCGTGGATAAAGTGAAAACTACCGTCAGCTTTTAAGAAGCGAATTAAATTAATATATTTAGTGACTTCGGGAATACCGGATGTGAGATGTGAATAGGGTTTTTTGGCATCACCACCTAAAACTAAAGTCGGGAAAACAGTGGTAATTTTAGGTGCGATCGCTAATTGTGATATTTTGTGTAAGCATTCATATTTAGAACGGATATAATCTGTACCAATTTCTCCCGCTTCTTGAAGTGGTTGATTATGAGAATCTAAAACACTAGCTGTAGAAAAATAAATAACTTGTTGACAACGTTCAGGATTTAATAGACTGAGTAATTCTAAAGTTTTAGATACATTAATATCAAAAGTTTGTTCACCACCCCAAGCAGTAGCAGTCAGAACTGCAACATCAATTGTGGGGAGTAAATCAGCGAATTGGCTAATATTTTGCATATCACCCTGCAAAACCTGAATACCAGGGCGAACCGTGGTATCAACTTGTAGTTTTTGAGGGTTTCTGACGAGTAAATATAATTCAGCTTGTGTTTGTTGAATTAAGATTTCACTTATATAGTGACCTATACAGCCACTAGCACCGGTGACTAAAATTCGTTGATTCATAAGGGTGTAGGGGTGTAGGGGTGTAGGGGTGTAGGGGTGTAGGGGTGTAGGGGTGTAGGGGTAAGAGGTAAAAGAAAATGGGCATGGGGTATTGGGCAATTTAATTTTGGATTTTGGATTTTCAATTTTGGATTGGATTTCAATCTAAAATCCAAAATATAAAATCTAAAATTCTTCCCCTTGTCTCCCCGCTCCCCCTGCTCCCCCTGCTCCCCTGCCCCCTTTCATCCTCAACTAAACCAACACATTGAGTTGCTTGGCGGTTTCAAAGAAGAAAGCCACGTTTTCTTCTGGGGTGTCTGGGTGTACACCATGACCGAGGTTAAGAATGTGACCCCAGTTACCAGCTTTGCGAACAGTATCAAGAATGCGATCGCGGATAAATTCTTTTGAGCCGTATAATACGCCAGGGTCAAGATTACCTTGCACTTTAACGTGTTTACCTAATCTGGCTCTCGCATCGGCCATGTCTACTGTCCAGTCTACGGTGACGACATCCGCACCAGATTGTGCCATGCGCTCTAGTACGCCTGCACTACCACTAACTAACAAAATCAATGGTGTGTCTGGGTGAGTGGCTTTGACTTGCTGGAATACGCGTTTTTGGTAGGGCAGTGCAAACACATCATAGTCTTGGGGGCTGAGATGTCCTGCCCAAGAATCGAACATTTGTACTACTTGCGCCCCAGAATCAATTTGATAACGGACGTAATCTGCGATCGCATCTGCTAATTTAGCTAAGAGTTGATGTAGTAAATCTGGCTGTGTGAAAGCCATATTTTTGATGATGGAGTAGGTTTTAGAACCTTTACCTTCCACCGCATAGGCGGCTAAAGTCCACGGCGCACCAACAAAGCCCAATACCGTTGATTTGTTGCCTACTTCTTGACGTAAAGCCTGCAAAATAGTTTTGATAAACGGTAAAGCAGCTTCTGGTTCTAGAGGACGCAGCGCGTCAATTTGTGCTTGAGTGCGAATGGGCGCATGAATGATGGGGCCTTTACCTTCCGCAATGTCCATGTCAATCCCCAAACCGGGTAAGGGGGTAACAATATCGGAAAATAAAATTACGCCGTCTGGTTGAAAAGCTCTCCAGGGTTGGAGGGAGACTTCAATTGCCACTTCAGGAATTTCGGAGCGATCCCGAAATGAAGGATATTTCTCCCTTAAATCCCGATATGCTTTCATATATCGTCCTGCTTGGCGCATCATCCACACGGGGGGACGATCTACGATTTCACCACGAGCAGCCCGCAAAAGATGAGGAGTCGTTGACGCAAAACCCATTTAACACTTCATCCTAAGTCACTTTTTTATGTCAATGTTTAGCTTATCATTCTGGGATTACGCATGATCAAAGGGGATTGGGAGGAGGGGGCAGGGGGGCAGGGGAGCAGGGGAGCAGGGGAGCAGGGGGGCAGGGGAGCAGGGGAGCAGGGAGACAAGGTAGACAAGGTAGACAAGGTAGACAAGGTAGACAAGGAAGTGCAGGAGATTTTACCCCAATGCCCCATGCCCAATGCCCCATGCCCCATGCCCATTTTCCTATTATGTTTTGTAAATTTCTTAACGTAAATTAATATGAAAACTAATTCTAATCATCCTGCTCATGTTGGAGCTAATCATAATAAATCACAACCAGCCAGGTTATTAATCCCTCGTTCTCAACGTCGGGTGTTCTTGGTGCAATTTACCTTGATGACAATTGTGGGTTGGGTGGTGGGTGGTATTGTCAGCATTGCCATTGAAAAAATTCTCTGGCAAAGTTTTCTACCTATTTTTGCTGATCAGCCGCAAGTATGGAGTTTTTGGGTAAGATTGCTTGGTAATATTGTCTTTGCGGTAGTTTTCGCTGCTGATCAAGCATTAGTTATGCGCCGTTACCTGTCTGGTTGGCTATGGACACTTGCTACCAGTATCGGTTGGCTACTAGCTAATAGTGTCTCCACCGCTTGGATTAACTATATTGCTACTCTGGCTCAATTATCTGCTGAAAATTTAACTGCTGAAACTACTTTGAAATTAGGATTTTTGTCAACATTTCTCTACATTATTGCCGGGATTTGGCTAGGGTTTTTGCAATGGTTAGTTTTGCGGCGTTATACAGTCAAAACTTGGTGGTGGAATTTTTTCCCCTCTGTGTCCTTCTTCTGTATTAGTCTGGTAGTCTGGCTACTTTCTTTTATGAAAAATTTGATGCCAGTTGGTGGAATGTATTGGATTGAACAGGGATTTACAGCTATGATTCTCGGAGTTATACCAGCAATTGGCTTGTGTACTTTGAAAAAACAATTACAACGTCAGACTGAAATTTCTAGCTGATCCTAAATTTTTGGGTAGCTATTGGTTGACATGGGATAAAAGGTTACAGAAGGATGACAAAAGATCGGGTGTTACAAAAAAATATTCTGCCACCTGTGGCAAACAAACAGCCCCAGATTTTAGAATTACATGGCGATCGCCGCATAGACAACTACTTTTGGCTGCGGGAAATTGATAACCCCAAAGTAGCTGCATATCTAGAGGCGGAAAATGCCTACACTACAGCCATGATGCAGCATACAGAGACGCTGCAAACTCAGCTTTATGATGAAATGCTCTCCCGCATTCAAGAAACCGATCTCTCTGTGCCATACCGCAAAGATAATTACTATTATTATGCACGGACTGAAGCCGGAAAAGCTTATCGGATTTATTGCCGCAAAGAAGGCAGTTTAGATGCACCTGAAGAAATACTCTTAGATGAAAATGAATTAGCAGCCGGACATGATTTTTTTGAATTAGGTGTATTTGAGATTAGTCCTAATCATCAAATATTAGCCTACTCATTTGATACGACTGGATCTGAGAGATATACACTGTGTTTTCTGGACTTAAATACACGTCAGCTATATCCAGAAACTATTGCTGATACTTATTTTTCTTTTGTTTGGGCTAACGACAATCAAACAGGTTTTTATACCAAAATTGATCATGCTAATCGCCCTTTTCAATTATTTAGGCATACTCTCGGCACACAGACAGATGCAGATCAATTAATTTATCATGAGCCTGATGAAGCTTATGCTTTATATGTTGATAATACTCGCTCTCAAGCATATATTTTGATGACTTTACGGAGCAGTATCACAACAGAAGTTCACTATCTCGATGCTAATCATCCTAGGGGTGATTTTGAGGTGATTTACCACCGTGATCCAGGTATAGAATATGATGTAGACCATCACAGTGATTACTTTTACATTGTCACCAACGAAGCAGCAACTAATTTTAAATTGGTGAAAACTCCCATAGCTGCACCCTCAAAAGATAACTGGCAAACAGTAATTCCTCACCGTGAAGATATTCTTTTATCAGGAATTAGTTTATTTGCTAATCACTTGGTAATTTATGAGCGTCAAGATGGACTGCCAACTGCCAGAGTGCAGAATCTATCGACAGGGGATGAAAGTAATATTGTCTTTCCTGAACCTACCTACGCATTTTCTGAAGGAAATAATCCAGAATTTAACACTACTATCTTGCGGTTTAATTACACCTCATTAATTACACCGCCATCGGTTTTCGATTATGATATGAACACACAACAGAGGGAATTAAAAAAACAAACCGAGGTACTAGGCGGCTATGATCCCCAGCAATATTGCAGTGAATGGTTAATGGCTACAGCCGAAGATGGTACACAAGTTCCCATATCAATTGTTTACAAACGAGGCATTAAAAAAGACGGCAAAAATCCCTTATTGCTCACAGGATACGGTTCTTATGGTGCTTCTTACCCCGCATCATTTTCTTCCACTAGACTAACATTATTAGACCGAGGCGCAGTGTTTGCGATCGCTCATATTCGTGGTGGCGAAGAAATGGGACGCAAATGGTATGAAAATGGTAAATTTTTACATAAGAAAAACACCTTTACCGATTTTATTACCTGTGCCGAATATCTGATCAATGAAGGTTGGACAGCCAGCACACACCTAGCCATTACAGGCGGGAGTGCAGGCGGTTTATTAATGGGTGCAGTGATTAATCTCCGTCCCGAATTGTTTCAGGTAGTCGTGGCTAATGTGCCGTTTGTAGATGTAGTGACTACTATTTTAGATACCTCTTTACCCCTATCGGCAATGGAATGGGAAGAATGGGGCAATCCTAACGATCCAGTCTACTATCACTACATGAAATCTTACTCACCCTACGATAATGTCACAGCCAAGGATTACCCTGATTTATTAATCACCGCAGGTTTAAATGATTCCCGTGTCAAATATTGGGAACCAGCTAAATGGACAGCCAAACTTCGAGAACTCAAAACAGATAATAATATTCTCTTACTCAAAACCAATATGGATGCTGGGCATAGCGGCGCATCTGGACGTTACGAAAGCTTAAAAGAGTTAGCTTTTGAGTATGCCTTCATTTTAGATCGTTGGGGATTGGTTGGCAGAAGTTAGAGGGGTAGGAAAAATTTAAGTCAGTTATCAGTTATCAGTTATCAATTAATTGCTGACTGATAACTTTTTACCAAAAAACCTTAAATTTTAGGATGCGTTTAAGCAACGCGTAACGCACCATATAATATTGGTTGCATTAAGGCTAGATATCATTTCCTAAAATCCTCAAATCCTTACATAGCCTTAAAAACCCTACTTAATGTTTATTTTATACATAGGCTCTTAGTCAAAGGTTTTATGCGGCGAGATTCAATATTTTATCAACTATTTCAACAACACCCTAGCTTACTATTTGAACTATTGGCAGATAAACCAACAAACGCGGCAGCCTATCGATTTGATTGTGTAGCTGTCAAAGAACCAAAATTTGAAATTGATGGGGTATTTCTGCCACCTGAAAATGAAAGTCCAGGGGTGGTATACTTCTGCGAAGTGCAATTCCAGAAAGACGAACGACTCTATGAAAGGATATTTGCAGAATCATCATTATATTTTTACCGCCAACGTGACAGATTTAATGATTGGCAAGCAGTAATCATTTATCCTGCGCGCAGTATTGAACAGAGCGATATTTATCCTCACAGGGGATTACTTAACAGTAATCAAGTGCATAGGGTGTATTTGGATGAATTGGGAGATATGCGTGAATTACCATTGTGGGTAGCATTGATGGTATTGACGACTATAGAAGAAGCACAAGCACCCCAAGAAGCAAGATATTTGCTAGAGCGTGTTAGTTTAGAACAACCTGAAACTACAAGTCGCGCCATAATTGAATTAATAACCACAATTATGGTGTACAAGTTTGAACAATTAAGTCGAGTGGAGGTAGAAAAAATGTTAGGAATTAGCCTCAAGGAAACACGCGTTTACAGGGAAATCAAGGAAGAAGGAAGGGAAGAAGGAAGGGAAGTAGAAGCGCGATCGCTAATTATACGACAATTAACTCGTAGAGTAGGAGAATTACCTCCGGCAGTGCGTCAACAGGTGGAAAGTCTCTCCCTAGAACAATTAGAAAATCTCGGCGAAGCACTACTTGATTTTACTAATTTGGCTGATTTACAAGCTTGGATGTCAACGATTAAATAAGTAATGAGTGATGAGTAATGAGTAATGAGTAATGAGTAATCAGTAATGAGTAATGAGTAATGAGTAATCAGTAATGAGTAATGAGTGATGAGTAATGAGTAATACCAACAGGACTTAGGCAAATGTCAGAGCCTATTTATAAAGTAAATATTAAGTAGGGTGTGTTACGGCAGTGTCAGGATTTGAGTATGAGCGAAAGTATGAATTGCCGTAACGCACCATAATCACACGGTGCGTTACGCTTTGCTTTAACGCACCCTACAATTTAAGCTTTACTTTATAAATCATCTCTCACAATTGGTGGTTGGTGCGTGACGCTATAAGTCTCATGACTACGTTCAAATATTCTTGCTGCGTCACGCACCCTACACACTACACACTACAGACAAAATATACCAGTTGCGTAAGTCATAACCTATTACTTATTACTTATTACTTATTACTTCAAAAACAATTATTTTCCTAGGGGATGGGTTTCTGGTAAAGATGTTATGACTAAAATTAACCGTGTGGCTGTTGTTGGTGGGACTCATGGCAATGAATTTACAGGTGCATTTCTGATTAAAAAATTTGAAAAATTTCCCAAACTTATTCAAAAATACAGCTTTGAAATATTTACATTGCTAGGCAATCCCCAAGCCTTTGCCGCAGGTAGACGCTATATAGAAAAAGATTTAAACCGTTGTTTTTTAACAGAAGATTTGCAAAATAGTACTCTGTCTAGTTATGAAGATATCCAAGCGAAAAATATATCGAAACTTTTAGGTGAAGATGATCAAACTAAGGCAGATGTCATTATTGATTTACACAGTACAACTGCTAACATGGGCTTGAGTATTATCTTAGGCAATCAACATCCGTTTTTATTACAATTAGCTGCTTATTTGAGTGCCATTAATCCTTTAGTCAAGGTTTGTCATACCATACCACAAGAAGGTAGTAATTTTCTCCGTTCTCTGAGTGAACTGGGGTTTGTAATTGAAGTCGGTGCTGTGCCACAGGGTGTATTAAATGCCGAATTATTTCAAAATACAGAAAACCTGATTTATGAAATTTTAGATTATTTAGAAAAATATAATCGCGGTGATTTTTTGCCAGTAAAGCATACACTCACACTCTATAAATTTTTAGGTGCTATAGATTATCCCAGAAATGAACAAGGGGAAATTCAAGCGATGATTCACCCTAAATTACAGTCTCGTGATTATGAACCACTGCATCCAGGTGATCCGATATTTTTAACATTTGATGGTCAAGCGATCGCCTACACAGGTACATCAACAGTTTACCCCATTTTTATTAACGAAGCTGCCTATTACGAAAAGGGAATTGCTCTGTGTATCACCGAAAAACAACAACTGACTATTGAAAATTCCACAGTCAATATTTAACTAATCGCCTTTTTCAATAATTCGGGAATTAAAGAAGGACGTTCTGCCACCGGCACTTGTGCGTCTGCAAAGGCAGCAATTTTGCTTTGTGCAGTGCCGAAGTTGGGTGGACGACCAACAACAGTGACTAGTGTGCCGGTTTGTCGCCAAGTTTTGCCGGGTGGTGCTTGTCTACCTGCGATGTAAGCTACAACTGGTTTATCAATCGCTTCAGCGATGTACCTGGCGGCGGTTTCTTCACTACCTCCCCCTGGTTGACCAACCAAAACAATTGCCTCAGTGGTATCATCTTCATCTAATATTTGCAGCCATTGCAAAAAGGAAGAACCTACAATGGCATCACTGCCAATACTGACACTAATTGATTGTCCCAAACCTGCTTTTGTGAGCTCCCAAGCTACCTCATAGGTGAGGGTGCTGCTACGGCTCACGATTCCTACTGAACCAGGGGTATAAAATTCACTGGGTTGTGTGCCTAACAGAATCTTCCCTGGCACAATAATTCCAGGACTGTTGGGGCCGACTACGAGAGTTTCACCGGTTTCGGCTTTGCGGAGTAATTGCACCATATCCAAAGGTGGTACACCCGCCGAGATGATGATAATCTGACTAATACCACAGGCGATCGCTTCTAAGGCTGCATCCAAAACTTGATAGGGATGTACGCAAATAATCGTGGTGTCAATTGTGCCAAATTTTGCTACTACCTCCTCTACCAAGTCAAATACTGGTAGATCATAAATTACCTGTCCACCACATCCAGGATCAACACCAGCCACTAAATTTGTACCATAAGCTTTCATTTGAGCAATATGGGTGGCTGAGATAAATTCACAAAAGCCTTGAATAATAACTTTGCTATCTGGCGTTAAGTTCATAAAAAATGGGAATTGGGAATTGGGCATAAAAATTCAAAATTCAAAATTCAAGAGTTTTTCTCCCCTGCTCTCCTGCTCTCCTGCTCCCCTGCCCCCCTGCTCCCCTGCTCCCCTGCTCCTCTGCTCCCCTGCTCTTCTCCTTTTTATAGCCGGGTGATTTGACTAGATTAACTGCGGCGGCCACAGCTTCATCTAAATTTTCCACTACTATCAAGCCATCATAATCAGTTTCTAATGGTGCTAAAACGTCTTTAGCTGCCTTCAATTCTGAACCAGCTAGACGAATCACTAACTTTGGTAATGTATGCTCTCGTTTACTGCCATTAGAGCGTACCATCGATGATGATACTTCCCCTTGATAACGTAAGACAAAATCAACAATTGCTGTGGCTGCGGCTTCAGGTTGGGGAATACTACCGAGAAGATTAATCAGTATCACCTGAATACTTTGATCAGCAGCTAAGATATTTAAACCTTTAATTAAGCGATCGCTAAACGTAGTCGGTGATGTATCTATAATCGAAGCGTGCCGGAGATTTAAACACATCCCAGGTTTGCCACCCGCACTAGCCACTAAATCACAGGTTGCCATCATTGAACCTGTACCATTGCCTAAAATTCCAATTCTGCCCTGCATCCCTAAACTATCCCACTCACCAAACCGGGAATTAATCTGATTTTTGGGCTGATAATTGGCAATTTTGGCCGCCATAGCCGCAATTTCGGGATGTCGCCCAATTGCCCGCTCGTTCACTCTGACTTTACCATTGAGTGCCATCACTTCCCCAGATTTATTAATGGCTAAGGGATTAATTTCCACTAAATCTAGGTCTTTCTCGATAAATAACTGATACATCTTTTCTAAAACTGTACTTACCGACTGCATCAGTGTTCCTTGCAAACCCATTTTTAAAGCTAGCCTACGAGCATAAAAAGGGGAAAATTCCTGTTCTACAACAACGTGCTGCATTTTTTCCCCGGCTAGCTCCCAGTCAATATCCGGTTCTTGGCAACCTAAAAGGATGGGTCGGCAAATAGCGGTGTCTAAAACTACTGCTAAATAAAACTCTTGACTAGCATCATACTTAGATTCTGCTAGGACAACTTCTGGTAATTCGCCCCAAATAGGCAAATTAAAGATATTTTGAGCAGCCGCAACAGCATCAATGGTTGTTTCTACAATCCTGACTCCTCCGGCTTTGGCTCTGTCTCCAGCGTGTACTTGCGATTTCAACACAATGGGATAGGGAATTTTCAGCCGTTTTAAATCTGTCGGATGATCTATACGTTGGGAGGGCAACACCGGAATGCCTAGTTTCCCAAACCATTCTTTAACTTGATATTCCAATAAATCCATAGGTTACGCACCTGATATTTATACTTTTAGAGAATTATTTTGGTGCTGTTTTTTCGGTTTTGATTGCACCCCAATTAGATAATCAAGCCTTGACTTACTATAAAAACTTATTTTTCAAGTATCAATTCTATCGAATCCAGTCAATACAGGACATTTAATTTTTAGCACTAACTCCTGAGTGTTGTGTTGGACGCTCATCATGGATAATATCAGTAAATTTACTAATATATAATAAAATTAGCTTTTACTGCTAGCTTTTTTATATCACGATTGACAATTGAGGAAATTACAGATAAAAATATCCAAAATTTAGGAGGCGTTAGTTTGAGAAAACCTAACTATCTTAAAAACCGGGTTTTTTGTTCAGAAACCCGGTTTTTGACGCACCCTACCAACCAGTCAAGTTGGGATAATTTATTTTCTAGTGTTTCCTGAGCATTGAGCAATCAGAATGCTGATGCAATTAATTTAATAAGTAAAAGTTAATCATTGATTAACAAATCAAAATTTTTATTATTCCCAATTTTGCTCTGTAATTTCTACTCAAGGTCAGATTGTCAACCGCCCCACCCACAAGGGGATGGGGCTTGTAACTAACCGAAAGAATCGGT
>JBODRP010000132.1:0-13748 GCA_050633005.1 Trichormus sp.
TGCCTTCTGCCCTCTGCCTTTCCCCAGCCAAGATCACCAAAAGTTGCCAAGAACCAAAATATGCTTTAAAGAATTAGTAAATTGTCAAAGATAATATTGTTAACCTAGTTTACAGAAATATACACTTTACATAAGAATGATAATTTGACCACCGTAAAATTTCCTGAATACGGACAACTAACGTTGTCAAAGGAAAAAGCAGTAATTACAGGAGAAAAACCACGATGAGGGATTCTTATCTGTTGGCAGCAGGATTGTTAACAGGATTAGCAATACCAGCATCCGCTATTCCACAGATGTCAATTCTATTGCCACAAAAGCATAGCTCTGAGTGGAATGCCAAACAAGACTTGCAGACAATCACAGATAGCAAACATCTCGTCAAGGGTGACATATCAACACCGGAATTTAGTCAGCAAGTATCCCATCCTCAAGAAGATTTACAACCAGTATTGGGGCAGAAATTGTTGCGACATCAGCTTAACATTTCTTTACCAGAATTAAGTAGTCATTTGTTACCACCTTCAACAGCATCAGAACCAAAGAGGAATCAAAAAGAACTGTCTAGTGACGATGTAGTTTCAGCAGAATTGACTAATCAACAAGTACCAATATCAATAGAATCATTATTTAATCCTAGTCATCAACCAGCAAATGTACTATTAACTTCTGGTAATCAACTTTATTATCAAAGATTAGGCGCATTAAAAACAGGTCAAATTTACACCCGTACAGATGTTGATAATTTAGAAGAATTAGGGGAATCAAGGGGAAAACAACAGTTAACTTACGAAGATTGGAAAAGTTTATTAGCTTTAGAAGCAAAAGCGATCGCCCAAGGCCAAGGTAAAAACCGTCTAAGTATACTAGTGGGTGATTCCCTAAGTTTGTGGTTTCCCAGACAAAAACTACCTACTGGTAAATTATGGCTCAATCAGGGTATATCTGGAGACACTTCTAGTGGAATTGTCAAACGATTAACCACCTTTTCCCAAACCCGCCCAGATGCAATTTATATCATGGCTGGGATTAATGATTTAAGAAAAGGTGTGAGTGATGAAACAATCTTGAGAAATCACCGTCGGATGATGGGTAGCTTACGGCAAAATCACCCGAAAGCTCAAATATTTGTGCAATCGATCTTACCGGCTCACGTATCGACCATTTCTAATAGCCGTATCCGTCATCTCAACGCTAGAATCGCGCAGATTGCCAAACAAGAAGGAGTTAATTACTTAAACATTCATGATTGGTTTACAGATAGTGATGGCAATTTGCGCTCAGATTTAACCACAGACGGAATACATTTATCGCCAAAAGGTTATGAAGTATGGCGATTTGCTCTCCAGCAAGTAGAATATAAACTCTCTCCAACTAAAAATTGAGCATACTACTACTAGGCGATCGCAAGCAGATTTATGGAAGCTACCGATAAAGATTTTATTGCTATACGTGCTGTGATAGAAAGCCAACTAGCAGCATTTCAAAAAGATGATGCTCAAGCAGCTTTCGCTCTTGCTACTCCTGGAATTAGAGAACAATTCCAAACAGCAGAGAATTTTATGCGGATGGTGAGTCTGAGCTACCCGGCTGTTTACCGTCCCCGCTCAGTATTTTTTGAGAAAATTACTACTATTCAAGACAATATTACTCAGCCAGTATTGCTACTCGCACCTGACGGTGTACCCCTGCGAGCCTTATATTTTATGGAAAAACAACCGGATGATACTTGGAAGATTAACGGTTGTATTTTAGTCTCGGTGGAGGCGGAGACGATTTAGGGGCAGCGCGGGGGCAGGGGGCTAATTAATTCAAAATTCAAAATTCAAAATTCAAAATTAGAGAACCTGAGCAGGGGGCAGGGGGCAGGGGGGACAAGGGAGACAAGGGAGACAAGGGAGACAAGGGGACAAGGGAGGATAGATAATTACCTGTCAACTGTGGCTACTGGTTTGATGAATTGGTTTAATTTACCACTGCGATAACCTTCTAAATCTAGGGTGACGTAGATAAATCCTAAGTCTTGAAAGGCTTTGACTACAGATTCTAAGTCTGTGATCATGACAAAATCTTTGATTTTTTCTGGTGGTAGTTCAATGCGTGCTGTGTCACCTTCGGAACGGACGCGCAAGTTCTGCCATCCTAACTTTCGGAGATAAATTTCGGCTCTACCGACGCGTTGTAATTTGGCTACGGTAATTTCCTCACCATAGGGAAAACGGGAACTCAAACAAGGTTGGGCTGGTTTATCCCACCAAGGTAAACCTAATTGTTGGGAAAGTTGACGGACTTCTAATTTAGTTACACCAATTTCTGCTAATGGCGATCGCGCTCCTCTTTCTTTGGCGGCTTGGATTCCTGGGCGATAATCGTGTAAATCATCGGCATTTACGCCATCGATGACATAGGGATAACCCAACTCTACGGCTAAAGGTTTGAGGTTGTCGTGTAGTTCGCTTTTGCAGAAATAACAACGGTTGACTGGGTTAGCGGTGTAATTGGGATTTGCCATTTCATGAGTCTCGATGATTTGGTGAGTAATCCCAATGGTTGCGGCTTGAATTTTCGCGTCTTCAAGTTCTTCTGGGAGCAATGAAGGTGAAACAGCCGTTACAGCCAAAGCGCGATCGCCTAAAACATCATAAGCAATCTTAGCTACTAAGGTACTATCAACACCCCCAGAGTAGGCAATTAAAGCCTTTTCCATCTGTGCAAATAATACTTTGAGTTTCTCTAGTTTTTCTGTCAGCATCATTTCTATATTGGGCATGGGGCATTGGGGATTGGGCATTGGGGTGCAATTTAACGCGGTGTGCAACTTTTTCTCAAACCTAACCCCCAACCCCTTCCCTACAAGGGAAGGGGAGCAAGATTTGAAGCCTCTAACGCCACTTGCTACAACGCGGGAAACCCGCGCAACACAGTGGCTCCTCCTTGCAGGGGAGAGGTTTGGAGAGGGGTTTGCAGAATAAGTCGCACATCGCGTAATCTATCTTGTCACCTATTACCTAAACTATATTTACCTACTAAATCAGCTAAAAGGGATAAGTCAATTGGTTTAGAAATATATTCATTAAATCCTGCTGCCAGGCAGATTTCCCGATCGCCTTTCATGGACATTGCTGTCTGGGCAATAATAGGAATCTGGTGATATTCTGGTTTTTCTCGTAACTGGTGTACCAAATCTAGTCCACTGCTATTGGGTAAGCGGATATCCATTAGGATCACGGCTGGTTGTTTGGTGGCAAGTGCTGCCCACATTTCCATTTCATTTTTTACCCAAGTTACTTGATAACCTAATTTACTCAGATGAATTTGCATCAGTTCACCATTTGGTAAATCATTTTCCACGAGTAAAATTTCGTTGCAAGTGCTGGGAGTTGGTAAAGGCTGTGAGGATGTTGCTTGTTCATCATCCTCTGTTGCTGTTGACAAAACTGCTCTCCTCGGCTTTAGAGGCAAAATTATCGTAAAACGAGAACCAACATCCATTTCTGATTCCACCTCTACATAACCATTATGAATGGCTGCAAGTTGTTGTGTTACGGCTAAACCTAAACCAGTACCTTCATATTGGCTAGGGGAGGAATTGGGGATTTGGAAATAAGGTTGAAATAGTAAAGCTTGGTGTTCTGGAGATATGCCTGTACCCGTATCCCAGACAGTAAAATGTAGTTGTGAATCTTGTTGTGTTACTTTTAACCCTACAGTACCTTTACTGGTAAATTTTAAGGCGTTAAACAACAAGTTTAGTAACATTTGCTTGAGTCGTAGGGGATCAGCAATGAGGTTTGTGACATCGGGATCGATTTCCAATGATAGTTTCAATCCCTTATTGCCAGCTTTTTCCTTAACTAAGGTGAGAACATTACGGCACAATTCTGGGACATCCACTTTTTCCCATTGTACTTCTAGCTGGTTGGCTTCAATTTTAGATAGATCCAAAATATCGTTAATTAAAGCTAGGAGGTGCTTACCACTGGATTGAATAATGTTTAAATACTCACGATGACGTTCTCTGGTGGGATCATAGCCTTGGGCTAACAGTAGGTGAGTAAAGCCAATAATTGAACTGAGTGGTGTACGGATTTCGTGACTGGTGTTAGCTAAGAACTGGTTTTTTAGTTGATTTGTGCGCTTAAGTTCTTGATTAGAGACGCTAAAATACTGCGATCGCTGTTGTAAAGATTGTATATGTTGAATTTGAATCAAGGCTTGCTCACACTGCTGGGCGGCTTGACTCATGAATTGGGGAATTAGTTGTAGTTGTGCATCTGTCAATTTTGTGAGATGACAGTTGGCTGTAGTGGTAGCCATAAGTAGCCATCCCATTACTGCACCAGATTGATCATGCAATGGCCAAGCTTGAGGCGGTTTTTGTGTTTCTAAATCCTGCAAATCTTGAAGTTTAATTACAGTTTGCAATTTTAATTGTTGTTTTTTGCCATTTTTCAGTGTCAATTTTGGAACTGAGCCATGAGAATCAACAGATGCAGGGCAAGAAATATAGTAAACTTTACCAACTGTATCTTGTGGTTGATATAGAGCAATAGCCACGCCGCTACTGCTTACAGCCATGCTGATTTCCTCTACCACAGTTTGCCAAATGTCTGCTTCTGGGCTGGTATTTTGGGGCATAGCCTGCAATATCGCCAGATGCAAATCATTCAGGCGGCGTTGTAGCTGGTTCAAGCTGCTCTCCAGCCATAACTCAGCCCGAAGTTGTGGGATTGTGGCATCTATCTGTGAGTTGTGTTCTGGTAAGCTTGAATACTGCGGCATGGTCAACTAGACCGTTGGACAACTTGAAAATTACGCAAAGATTGCGAATAGGATTCTATGTATATTAGCTCACAATTATTTTTTGTCGAACAATCATAAATTATGGTGTCTATCATTACTGTACAACCAAAAATATTATCTGGGATCAAACTCCTATTTGATGGTGTGTTGGCAGAGTTTGCGCTTGCGCTTAAAACTCTCTAAAACGGCAAAAGCTTCAGCCTCTAGTGTCTACTCCTTACTGAAATAATTGCAAAAATCAAAGTGAATGACTAGATAAATCATTCCAAATAAATATTAGCTGACTTTATTTAGATCGAACTTATGGATATACAAATTATTCAACTTATTGTCAATGGCATTGCTGTGGGGAGCATTATTGCTTTAGCCGCCGTCGGATTGACACTTACTTACGGGATTTTACGGTTGTCTAATTTTGCCCACGGTGATTTTTTAACTTTAGGTGCTTATTTAACGTTATTTGTAAACACTTTAGGAATCAATATTTGGCTGTCAATGATTTTGGCGGCAGTGGGTACAGTATTAGCTATGCTGTTATCCGAGAAATTACTTTGGTCGAAGATGCGCGCTATTCGTGCTAACTCCACCACTTTGATTATTATCTCGATTGGGCTGGCTTTATTTTTGCGGAATGGGATGATTTTAATTTGGGGTGGTAAGAATCAAAATTATGATTTACCGATTATCCCGGCTTTAGATATCTTTGGTGTGAGAGTGCCACAAAACCAATTATTGGTGTTGGCTTTGGCAGTGTTGGCAATTTTGGCACTGCATTATTTGCTACAAAATACCAAAATTGGCAAGGCGATGCGAGCCGTGGCGGATGATTTAGATTTAGCCAAAGTATCGGGAATTGATGTTGATAAAGTAGTTTTGTGGACTTGGGTAATTGCTGGGACGCTGACATCCCTGGGTGGGAGTATGTATGGATTAATTACAGCTGTGCGTCCCAATATGGGGTGGTTTTTGATTTTACCCTTATTCGCTTCCGTAATTTTGGGGGGAATTGGTAATCCTTATGGAGCGATCGCCGCAGCTTTTATCATTGGTATAGTTCAAGAAGTCAGTACGCCTTGGTTGGGTTCACAGTATAAGCAAGGTGTAGCTCTCTTAATCATGATTGTAGTGTTGCTCATTCGTCCCAAAGGTTTATTTAAAGGAACGATTTGAGCAATATTACAAACAGGGCATGGGGCATTGGGCATTGGGCATTGGGCATAGGGAATGACCCCATGCCCAGTAACTCGACTGTTAACTAGTGTTCTACCAAGGCAAATTTCCTTGGTAAATAAGTTAGTAGTAAGGACTAAAGTCCTTAACTTGAGGGCTTTAGCCCTCACTAAGAACTCCGCAAAGTTGGCTGGTTGGAGTACTAGTCAATAATGTGGAAGTAATAAGCGGCTACCAAAAAGTTAACAGCTAGTAACAATAACGCCCAACCTGTACGGAAAGTATAGGGAGGTTTCGCGCCGGAATCTGCTACTGCGGGGCTTTTAATTTTCGCCATAGGGTGTACTCCTAAATGTCATGACTCTCTCAGAAATACCAAACACAGGCGCATATTATCAAAATTCTTTAAAAATATTTGTGTGAAGTGAAAAATTCGGGTTGAGAGATTTTGAAGACGGGGTACGGTGTAGGGAAAATTAAGCCACCTAGGATATGAGTGGAATTTCTACCAGTTCAACGTTGAGTATTGAGTGTTGAGGATTGCTAAAAGCAGTTTTTTTGGGAAAAGTATAAAAATTTTCTACCTATGAGCCAAACTATTTTTTTCGTCGTACCAGCATTTTGATAAGTTAGTACATAGTTCGCAACAATTTATAGTTATCACCGAGGGGGGTTTAATTTGAGTCAGCATCCAGATGCCATTGCAGCGCACGGTGGACAGTTAGTAAATCGTATTGCCACACCGGAACAAAGAGAAGAGTTTCTATCGAAGGGCGAGTTTTTACCACGGGTACAACTTGACGATCGCTCCCTTTCTGATTTAGAAATGATTGCGATCGGTGGTTTTAGTCCCCTCACTGGTTTTATGAATGAGGCAGACTACAACCGAGTAGTAGCCGAAATGCGTCTAGCTAACGGTGTGGTCTGGTCAATACCCATTACACTCTCAGTCAGTGAAGAAGTGGCTGCACCTTTAAAAGAAGGTAGTCTTGTGCGTCTGGATAACCCCCAAGGTGAATATGTCGGGGTTTTACAGCTAACACAAAAATATCATTACGATAAAACCCGCGAAGCCATTAAAGTCTACCGTACCGATGAGGCTAAACATCCAGGGGTACAGGTAGTTTATAACCAAGGTGCAGTGAATTTAGCCGGTGATGTTTGGCTATTGGAACGCCATCCCCACCCCTATTTTCCAGCCTACCAAATTGACCCAGCCGCTTCCCGGCAGATGTTTAGAGACAAGGGTTGGAAAACAATTGTCGGTTTCCAAACCCGCAACCCCATCCACCGCGCCCATGAATATATTCAAAAGTGCGCTTTAGAAACCGTCGATGGTCTATTTTTACATCCCTTAGTCGGTGCAACCAAAGAAGACGATATTCCAGCAGATGTGCGGATGCGCTGCTATGAGATTTTGTTAGAACACTACTACCCCGCAGACAGGGTAATCTTAGCAATTAATCCCGCCGCCATGCGTTATGCTGGCCCCCGTGAAGCCATTTTCCATGCTTTAGTGCGGAAAAACTACGGCTGTACTCACTTCATCGTCGGTCGGGATCATGCCGGTGTAGGTGACTATTATGGTACTTACGACGCTCAATATATCTTCGATGAATTTGAGCCAGAGGAATTGGGTATTGTTCCCATGAAGTTTGAACACGCGTTCTACTGTACCCGCACCAAACAAATGGCAACTACCAAAACCAGTCCTAGCCAACCACAGGAGCGCATTCACTTATCAGGGACAAAAGTAAGAGAAATGCTCCGTCGTGGTGAATTACCCCCACCAGAATTTTCTCGTCCTGAAGTAGCCGCAGAATTAGCTAGGGCAATGCGAGTACAAGTATTGGCCTAAAAGGGGTATAAGGGTATGGGGGAGCAGGGGAGCAGGGGAGCAGGGGAGCAGGGGAGCAGGGGAGCAGGGGAGCAGGGAGAGTGTGGGGAAAGAGGGGAGTGTGGGGGGAAAGATTTGTTCTCCACCATCCCACACCTCCCACACCTCCCACACCTCCCACACCTCCTACACCCCTATACCCCTACACCCTTACACCCCTACACCCTTACACCCCTACACCCTTAGACTATGAAGCGTCGGAGTTTTATACAAAAGATTGGCTCAATACTGGCTGTGTTGGGTGTGACTGAAACTGAATGGTTGAATGTTAGCGATCCCCTCCGGTGGGGCAAAGCCCAACGCTATTATCAAGCTTTAGCAGAGCCGACACCACGGAAATTGGCATTATTAATTGGTATTAATCAGTACCAAAAAATTCCTGCTCTCAATGGTTGTCTGACTGATGTACAACTACAAAAAGAACTGTTAATTCATCGCTTCGGCTTCCAACCTTCAGATATTCTGACGCTGACGGATGAAGAAGCTAGCAGAGAGTTCATTGAGGCAGCTTTTACAGAACACCTTACCCAGCAAGCCAAGCCTGGGGATGTGGTGGTTTTTCATTTTAGCGGTTATGGGACGCGGATTCAGGTAGCACCAGACCAATTACAAAATGCTTTAGTCCCTACGGATGCAAATCAAGCATTACAAAATGCTTCAGTAGCTAATTATTTATTAGAAGAAACCTTATTATTATTATTGCGATCGCTGTCTACAGAGCGAGTAACGGCAGTCTTAGATACTAGTTTTTATCCTCCTGAGACAGTTCAAACTAAAGGACTGAGAATCCGCGCCCGTCCTGAATTAGCTCAAGAGCAATTAGCACCTGCCGAACTAGATTTTCTGCAACAACTCAAAACCCAAACCGCCAGCAAAACCCCAGATGGTGAACTTAGTAGCCCGGCTGTAGTGCTATCGGCTACCTCCAATCTTCAACAAGTCGCCAGGGAAGTGTTGCTATCTGGATTTAGTACAGGGTTATTTACCTACGCTTTAACTCAACAGTTGTGGGAGTCCACCCCATCGACAGCCATTCAAGTCAGCTTTTCCCGTGTTGCCAGTGCGATGTCTCAGTTGGGGAGCAAACAACAACCGGGACTCGTGAGTAAGAAAAAAAATCAAGCAGGAATAACCATAGAAAATATTCTTCCCGATGGGAATATTGGGGCAGAAGGGGCAATTATTGCCACCGAAGACGACGGTAAAACAGTACAGATATGGTTAGGAGGACTACCCGCCCAGGTTTTAGAATACTACGGTAGTAATTCTCGCCTAGCTCTAGAAACGGGAGAAGAGTTAGTCATGCGATCGCGCACAGGCTTAACAGCCAAAGCTCAACTTGCTAAAATCAGCGAAGCACCTCCCCTGCAAGTCGGACAACTCCTCCAAGAAAGGTTGCGGGTATTACCGAGGAATATTAATTTAACAGTAGCTTTAAATACTAGTTTAGAAAGAATCGAACGAGTTGATGCTACTAGTGCCTTTGCTGCCGTTCCCCACGTTTCCACCGTTGCAGAGGGAGAACAACCAGCAGATTACGTATTTGGTAAACTACTACAAACCCCAAGCCGCTACGGTTTATTTTCTCTCGGCGGCGAACCCATACCCAGCACCACCGGGGAATTTGGGGAAGCGGTGAAAGTAGCGGCACTGCGGTTAGCGGCAAAATTACCGACGTTATTAGCAGCCAAGTTATGGCGACTCACAGAAAATGAAGGTTCTTCCCGCTTACCTGTAAAAGCGAGTTTAGAAGTGGTGGGAATTGCACCGAGAGCAGTGTTACAACGGGAAACCCTGCGAAATGCGGTAACTGACACTAGTGTCAAAAAATCATCTGCTAGCCAATATTCCAGCCTGACAAAGCCAGTAATTCCCATTGGCAGTAGAATCCAGTATCGCGTCCAGAACAAAAGCCAAAAACCAATTTATTTAATGCTGTTGGGGATTAAGAATCATCGAACAGCGATCGCTTTTTATCCTTGGCAAATTATCTCAGAAGACGACACTTCTGATAATAAACTGCAACTTCAACCCATAGTGATTGCCCCTAGCGAGACAATCACCTTACCACAAAACGCCGTCACATCAGGATGGACAGTTTCAGGGCCAGCCTATGAATGTGAATATCAATTGATTGTGAGTACCGCACCCTTTACACAAACCTTGCAAGCATTAGAAACTGCTAAATATCCTACAGGCGATCAACAACCAATTAGTACACTAGTTAATCCTTTAGTCATTGCCCAAGCTTTACTGCAAGATTTACACAATGCCAGTAATATTAAAACAGATACTATAAGTACATCTACGGATACTTACATACTAAATGTAAATAATTGGGCTAGTCTTAACTTTAGTTTTCAAGTAGCTTAGAAGCCCGGTTGGGGATCTGACTTTTCACGGGATCTGGAAAACCCCTCTCCAAACCTCTCCCCTGCAAGGAGAGAGGCTTTGATTGCTCCCCCTTCCCTGGTAGGGAAGGGGGCTGGGGGGTTAGGTTTGGCGTTGACTTTTCCACATGACGTGAAAAGCCCGGTTGGGGTGGGGTGTAGGGGTGTAGAGGTAGGCTGTTGACTCTGTACCTTGAGGGGGTGAAAAATTCATGCACAATCCTTTTCTTCTTGAAGTAATGAGTAATCAGTAAATACCTATTACTTATTACTTATTACTTATTATACAAATTCACGAAAAGCCTGATACAAATAAAACATCCAGTTATTATTTCAGCTTATTAATTGTGACATATTACACTTTTGAGCAAATAGATGTAACAGAAGAAGCAGTGATACCTTTTATACCGTTTCTTGATGAAGATACACTTTATTCTTTACTGTAGAGACGTTGCATGCAACGTCTCTACATCATTTATTCGGCGCAACTTCATACAGAATTGGTATTAGGAGACTTTTTTTAGCTCTTTCTGTGCGGATTTGGATGGCTTGAGTTTGCGCTTGAAGGTTGAAACTGCGCCGAGAGTACCAAGGGCGAGGAGACTTAAGGGAGATGTGGCTTCAGGAACTACTGCCACCGTTTCATTATATCTAATGCGTCCAAACAGTGCTGCCTCTCGTCCTTCCCAACGTTGCTCAAAAATGCTATCAAAGCGTTTGCCCGACATTGCGAACGTATCGCCCAACATTGCGAATGTATCGCCCAACATTGCGAACGTATCGACTAACATTGCGAATGTATTGCCTGACATTGCGAATGTATCGACTAACATTGCGAATGTATCGCCTGACATTGCAAACGTATCGACTAACTCTAAAAGATTTGTGTGTGTACACAGTAGCCTAAAACCAGAGGGCAAGTAAAACCCTAATTTTTCTCTCCCTGCTTCCTAATTTTGAATTTTGAATTTTGAATTTTGAATTAATTAAGCCCCCTGCCTCTTAACTCACCCTAATAACTACACCCTCACTTTCATTAGCTAATCTATCTACTGCACAAACAGCATAAGTTCCCGGCTGCACAGTGGCGAAATTTGTACCAGCCGATAATATTCTTTGCAGTGTCCAAGTATCTCCAGTTTGACGGTAGAGTGTCCAAGAGCGTACAGGTTGATTATCTCCTGGTTGCCAATTGAGTCTACCGTTTTTGAACTCTAGTTCTTTGGGTGGGGGTGGTGGAGATTGATTTTGCCAAGACATGGCGGGTACTATGGCAGGTGTGGCATAAAGTGAGCTTCTAAATTTATCTGCAATACCTTGGCGATTTTCCGTAATGGAACTCATGCTAAAGAAAATATTCCCCAGGGATAAGTCTTTAACTAAATTGCGGCTGATTTTGATTTGCTTTTCTATCTCTTCATCTTTCCAAGCTTTCCCGTCTAATAGGGAAATGTTGTTACCTGTATAAATATGTCGTCGTTGGGGATTAATTTCTGTCCACCATTTGAGTAATGCGGGGTAACTTTGCTGTGTTTGCTCAATACGCCAATATAGTTGGGGGGCAATATAATCTATCCAGCCTTGCTCTAACCATTTTTTAGCATCGGCATACAGGACATTGTAAGCATCTAAACCAGTGATTCCCGGTGGTTGTCCAGGGCGGTAAATACCGAAGGGACTGATACCGAATTTAACATGGGATTTTATGGCTTTAATTCCCTGGGATAGTCGCAACACCATTTGATTGACGTTTTCCCGTCGCCAGTCGGCTAAATTCAAGTTGCCACCCCTAGATTTATATGCGGCGTAGGTTTTATCATCGGGGAAAGATTGGCCTTGGATGGGATAGGGATAGAAATAATCATCCAGGTGAACAGCGTCTATGTCATAACGGCGCACAACATCCATCATGACGTTATAGGCTCTATCCTGCACAATTTTTGAGCCTGGATCCATCCATAACTGATTACCCCATTGATATACTACATCTGGATTGGTTAAAGCTATGTGGGGTTGGACATTGGGAGTACCTTTAATGCTGGTTTTGGCGCGGTAGGGGTTGAACCAAGCGTGAACCTCAATGTTACGTTTGTGGGATTCAGCGATCGCAAACTCCAAGGGATCATAAAATGGTTCTGGGGCTTTCCCTTGTGTTCCGGTTATCCAAGCACTCCAAGGTTCAATGGCGGAAGCATACAAGGCATCACCCTCTGGACGCACTTGTAAAATCAGGGCATTAAAATTTAGTTGTTGTAATTGCTGGAGAATGTTAACTAGTTCACTTTGTTGCTGCGCCACAGGTAGCCCAGCTTTGGAAGGCCAGTCACTATTCCACACCGTTGTTAACCATGCACCGCGAAACTCTCTTTGATGACTAACTTTGACGGTTGAGGGAGAAGAACTCCTGGGGGGAACTATCAGATATGCAGAGTTAATTTTTGGGGCATTCCCAAGATAAACTAAAGCTTGATAAACTATAACGGCGACATCAGCACGAGTGGCAGCGATAGTATAGTTGAGTACTTTAGTATTGGGGAAACTAGCAACTAAACCCGTACTAGTAGCGATCGCAATTGCATTTCTACCATAACCAGGAATTGTAGTTGCATCTTGATAAATTTGGGGTAAATTCTCTAATAAATCGGGTTTAACTCTAGTAGCAATGTCTAAGCCACTCACTAAAGCTACTAAAACATCACCACGGGCAATTCTATCGTTCAGCCCGAAAATTTGATTAGGATAGCCAGTTAAAAATCCGGTTTCATAAGCTTTTTTAATTGCACCAGCCGCCCAATGAGTAGCCGGAACATCCCTAAAGGAAATATAGGGACGTTTGACAGCCACATTAAAGACAGCTGCAACTATGGCTGCAAATTCAGCACGAGTGACTGAGTTATCCGGGCGAAAAGTACCGTTAGGATAGCCATTCAAAATGCGTCTTTCCGCCAAGGCTTCAATAAACGGACGCGCCCAATGGTTTTGAACATCCGAGAAGCGTGCAGTAGTAGATACCATTGTTGATTGCCGCTAACTTGCTTGATTTGAGAGATTCTTTGTTAATTTAACAACCAACTAGCGATCGCTACCTTATTTACGTATAAGTTTTCACATTTAGCAATCTTTTCGTCTGCTGTTTTCGGTGGGATGGGAGAAAGTAATTCGTAATTCATAATTCGTAATGGACTTCTCTCCGACAGGCTGCGCCAATGTCTCGTAGAGAAGACAGTGTAGCTTGTTTCCCCAGAGGGGTAAGTCCCGCGCTAGATCCTGCCACAATACTTGCGGCTTGATAGAAGCGGACAATTTAAACCCCTAAATTTTGTTAAACTAGCCCATAGCAAATCAATGGATACTACAAGCGTCAGACTCTACTTCAAAAAATTTGCCATTCCGTCAGGATGTTTTTCTGCTTCTAATTCTTGAACACGATTTTGTAGTTCTTCAAGTTCATCAATTAACTGTAAAATTGCCACACCAATATCTGGTCT
>JBODRP010000133.1:0-13747 GCA_050633005.1 Trichormus sp.
ACTCATTACTCATTACTCATTACTCATTACTCATTACTCATTACTCATTACTCCTGAACTCCTGAACTCCTAACGATTTTCCCGATTGATATCTTGGAGATCAAGAGCATAGTTTAAACGCAAGACATTGACACCTGGTTCACCAAATATTCCTAAAAATCTACCATCAGTATATTTATTAATTAAAGGGAAAATTTCCTCTGGTTTAACATCACGGGCGCGGGCAACTCTTTCTAACTGTTGTCTAGCAGCATTGAGGGAAATATGGGGATCTAATCCAGAGCCAGAAGTGTAGACTAAATCAGCCCAAGGTTGAATATTTTCGTCTCGTAATTGATTAGCTGTATCGATGATTCTATTAACTAATTCAGGATTGCCAGGGGCGAGGTTACTACCACCAGATATACCAACAGGCTTGGCTTTACGACCTTGTGAGTATCTAACTGCACTGGGACGACTGTGAAAATACTTTTCTGAGGTGAATACCTGACCAATTAAGGCTGAACCTATGGGTTGAGCATCAATATTTTGCATGATACTCCCGTTAGCTTGGGAGGAAAATAAACCTTGACCAATTACTAAAATTGCTAAGGGATAAATAATAGCTGTGATTAACCAAAGTACTAGGGTAATCCGAATTGCTTTGATGATTTCTCGAATTAAAGACATATAAAAATTTCTATTAAATATAAGGGCATTGGGAATGGGGCATTGGGCATTGGGCATTGGGCAATTCAATGAGTGGATTTTGGATTTTAAATTTTGGATTGGATTTCAATCTAAAATCCAAAATCTAAAATCTAAAATTCTTCCCCTTGTCTCCCCGAAGTTCCGATGCCTGCGGCAAGCCGCAAAGCGTCTACGGAGGAAACCTCCCCACCCTACGGGATCTTGCTACAGACTTCTCTCCTTCTCTCCTTGTCTACCTTGTCTCCCCCTGCCCCCTGCTATCTATGTGTAGCTTGATTTTGGAGAATTGGTATAATCTCTCTATTCATGTGTTTTTACTGTATAACCGCTCAACAAAATAAAATTATTTCTTTTCTTTTAGCTTTTTAGTTTTGCCTGTTTAATAAATCACACAGGGATTTTCTAAACATATTAGTCAATAGTCAACAACTAACGCTATTGTCAAGCTAGTCCCACTAAAGTAATCAGCATATCTATTAATTTAATGGCAATAAATGGTGCAATTACTCCACCTAAGCCATAAATCAAGATATTGCGTTGTAAAAGTTCGTTAGCTGTCAGAGGTCTAAATTTGACACCTTTTAAGGCTAAGGGAATTAAGGCGGGAATGATTAAGGCGTTGTAAATCAAGGCTGACAGTATCGCTGAGTTCGTACTAGTCAAGTTCATGATATTGAGACTTTGCAGATTAGCTCCCATAAAGATGACTGGGAGAATGGCAAAATATTTAGCAATATCATTAGCAATAGAAAAGGTGGTTAACGCTCCTCTTGTAATGAGCAGTTGTTTACCAATGCTGACGATATCAATTAACTTCGTGGGGTCGGAGTCTAAATCTACCATGTTGGCGGCTTCTTTGGCGGCTTGTGTACCCGTATTCATGGCTAAACCAACATTAGCTTGAGCGAGGGCTGGCGCGTCGTTAGTGCCGTCTCCTGTCATGGCTACGAGTTTGCCTTGGGCTTGTTCCCGTTGAATGACACTGATTTTGTCTTCTGGTGTAGCTTCGGCGATAAATTCATCAACGCCTGCTTCTTGGGCAATGACGGAGGCGGTAATGTGGTTATCACCTGTGAGCATGATGGTACGTACACCCATGTGGCGTAATTGGTTAAAGCGATCGCGGATGCCGGGTTTTACAATATCTTTAAGATAGACTACGCCATAAATGCGATTATCTAAGCACACCGCTAAGGGTGTACCCCCCTGTTGGGAGATTCTTTCATAAGCGGTATCTAATTCCGGTGAAATTTGACCATTACGAGAACGGACAAATCCTTTAATTGCTCCTACTGCACCTTTCCTAGCTTCCCGTCCTCCCGGTAAGTTAGTACCACTCATGCGGGTTTTAGCAGAAAATTGCACTGCTTGGGCTTGGTTAAAGTCGAAATCAAATCTTGCACCCAATTTTTCAGCCAGGCGGACAATAGATTTACCTTCTGGGGTATCATCAAAGACGCTAGCCACCCAAGCAACACTAGCAATTTCCGCCATTGAATGACCATTAATCGGGATAAATTCTTCCGCCAAACGATTTCCTAAAGTAATTGTCCCGGTTTTATCTAGGACTAGGGTGTTAATATCACCGCAGGCTTCTACAGCTTTACCGGATGTTGCAATGACGTTAAATTGGGCGACTCTATCCATCCCGGCGATACCGATGGCACTGAGTAAACCACCGATAGTAGTGGGGATTAAGGCTACCAGTAAGGCAATTAAAATGGGGATGCTAACAGGACTATCTACATAATAGGCAAAGGCGGGTAAGGTAGCGACAACGAATAGAAACACCAAACTCAAAACCGCTAATAATACCGTCAGCGCAATTTCATTGGGGGTTTTGGTGCGTTCTGCCCCTTCTACAAGGGCAATCATTCGGTCAATAAAACCTTTACCGGGATCGGCAGTAACACGGACAATTAATTCATCGGAGAGGATGCGTGTCCCACCAGTCACAGAACTAGCAATATCTGAGCCTGATTCTTTCAGAACTGGTGCTGATTCCCCGGTAATGGCTGATTCATCGACAGAAGCCACACCCATCATCACTTCCCCATCTACGGGAATAGTATCCCCTGCAACTAGATAAATAGTGTCACCTTGCCGGAGACTAGTAGAAGGAACTTCGCTAATTGTGCCATCAGGAGAGAGTTTTTTAGCTAGAGTTTCTAATTTAGTAGAGCGCAAAGTATCAGCTTGAGCTTTACCTCGTCCTTCTGCGACTGCTTCAGCAAAGTTAGCAAACCAAACAGTGAAGAATAACACCCCTGTTAAGATACCGTTGAATAGTTGGGGGTTTTTTTGTTGGGTTGTGCCGAATAGATTGGGATCAATGGTGACAGCTAAAGTGATGAGTGTCCCTACCCAAACTAAAAACATGACTGGGTTTTTAATAGCAGATTTGGGGTTGAGCTTGATAAAAGCATCCGCAACTGCTCTAAGGTAGATATTTCTAATTTTAATTCGGCCTTTTTTGCGGCCTTGACGGCGAGATTTAGTTTTGGCGGTAGGTGCAACTGGATTCATAATTTGGGAATTGGGAATTGGGCATGGGGAATTGGGCATGGGGCATGGGGAATTGGGCATGGGGAATTGGGCATGGGGCATGGGGCATGGGGAATTGGGCAATTCAATTTTGGATTTTGGATTTTAAATTTTGGATTGGATTTCAATCTAAAATCCAAAATCTAAAATCTAAAATTCTTTCCCTTGTCTACCTTGTCTCCCCTGCTCCCTGCCCCCCGCCCCCTTCTCTGCGAGAGGCTGCGCCAACGACTCCGCTCAGGACAAGCCTGCCCCCTGCTTCTAACTACCAGATGCTAGTTTAAACCCTTCGGCAATGGGGCCTAGTGCTAACACTGGGAAGAATGTTAACACTCCTAAAATCAAGACGATGCCGGCTGTAACTGTTGTAAATATTAAGGAATCTGTTTTGAGTGTGCCGGGGGTTTGGGGTACTGTTTGCTTGCGGGACATACTATCGGCTAATAGTAAGACGGCAACCATTGGAATGTATCTCCCAGCAACAATGGTGACGCTGGTGGTTAAGTTCCACCATAGGGTATTATCGGCGAGACCTTCTAAACCTGAGCCGTTGTTGGCACTAGCTGAGGCATACTCATAAACTACTTGGGAAATGCCATGAAAGCCGATGTTGGTAATGCCGGAAAGGGAAAAGGGATAGGCGAGGGCGATCGCACTGGGAATTAATACTAATATGGGGTGAATGAGTAAGACGACACTGGCAAGGACGATTTCGCGTTTTTCAATTTTGCGCCCAAAGATTTCTGGGGTACGTCCTACCATCAAGCCAGTTAAAAAGACGGTAAGAATTAGATAAACGAATAGATAAGCTGTGCCTGTGCCTTGCCCACCCCAAATAATTTGCAGGAATAAGTTAAATAAGGTGGCTAATATTCCTGATGGCATTAAGGAATCGTGCATTCCGTTGACTGCACCTGTCATAGTGGCGGTTGTGGTAACTGCCCAAAGTGCTGTTTCGGCCCAACCAAATCTTAATTCTTTCCCTTCTAAGTTTGGTTGATCTACACCCAATGTCCCATTAACTAGGGGATTTCCTTGCAGTTCTCCCCCAGCCGCTACCCAAATTAGAATTACAAATACTACAAATACCATCCAAAATAATAGCCAAGCCTGTTTCATGTTTTTAGCAAATATGCCATAGGCATAAATCATGGCGGCGGGGATCGCAATCATGGCGATGATTTCGAGCAAGTTAGAAGCACTGTTAGGATTTTCAAAGGGGTGGGCGGAGTTAGCACTAAAGAAACCGCCGCCGTTTTCACCCAACATTTTGATCATTTCAAAGGAAGCTACTGGCCCTCTGGCTAGATATTGAGTGCCTCCTTCTAGGGTGGTGACTTCTAAGGGGGGTTGTAATGTTTGCGGTACACCTAATAACACTAAGGCGATCGCACCAATAACCGAGATGGGCAATAATATTCTGGTAATGCCACGGATCAAATCAACGTAAAAGTTACCCAGTTTTTTCCCTGTCAATCCCCGAATAAAAGCAATACCTACTGCCATACCCGTAGCGGCTGAGGTGAACATCAAAAATCCTAAAGCTGCCACTTGGGAAAAGTAACTCAGGGTTGTCTCAGGAGTATAATGTTGCTGATCAGTATTAGTGACAAATGAAACTACTGTATGTAGTAAAATATCCCAACTAGGAGCAGCGAAGCCATTGGGATTCCAAGGTAACAATCTCTGATAATATATCAGTGCATATACGAGAATACCCATGCACAGGTTAGTGTAGAGGATCGCTCTTACATATTGCCAACCCGTCATTTCATCTTTGGGACGAATGCCAGCCAGAACGTAGAAGCTGCGTTCTATTGGATTCATCAACCGATCTAATAATGTTCTTTCGCCGAGGAACACACGAGCTATGTATCTACCCAAAAGGGGTGTGATTACTATCACAATACACAGCGTTAAGCCAATTTGTAAGAAACCTTGTCCCATTTATTTTGTACTCAATTTTCAGCCAATACTGTCTAAATTCTTAGAGATAAAAAATAACTTACTTGTTTACAGCAGTGTGAGCAATTTGGCAATATTTCGTACCACCTAGTTCCTTTAGCTGTATTTACGAATGCCAGTCTTGATAATTTTGTAGTTGATGTTTAAAGTTTGCATCAAGAACACTTAAATTTATGAAAGGGGAATTGGGCATTGGGCATTGGGCATGGGGCATGGGGCATGGGGAATTGGGCATTGGGCATTGGGCATGGGGAATTGGGCATTGGGCATTGGGCATTGGGCATTGGGCATTGTTAAGTAATGGGTATTTACTCATCACTCATTACTCATTACTCATTACTCATTACTCATTACTCATTACTCATTACTCATCACTCATTACTTATTACTTATTACTTATTACTTATTACTTATTACACTTCCCTACATAATGTTTAGTGGGTCTACATCTATTGTTAAGCTAACGCTATCACAACAGAGCGATCGCACTGCCTCCCAGTCGGGTAATTGTGGTAATGTATCACGGTCAAATTTCAGCAATATCTGCCAGCGATAGCGGTTGGCGACTCGCATCACATTAGCTGGTGCTGGCCCTAAAATTTCCCAGTCGTCGTTGCTACTTAAAGCTGTAGCAATAATTTGGGCTGTATTCTGGACTTGCACAGGATCAAGACTACTTAAACGTAATAAAATTAACCTGCCTGTGGGGGGATAATTGAGGTCTTGCCGTTGTTGTAATTCGGCTTCTACAAAGGAGTGATAATCATAATTTTTCACTGCCTGAATGACGGGATGTTCTGGGGTATATGTTTGCATAATCACTCTACCAGGATCATCACCTCTACCTGCACGTCCCGCTACTTGGGTGAGGGTTTGAAAGGCGCGTTCGCTGGCACGATAATCTGATAAATTGAGCAAGCCATCAGCCGCCACCACACCGACTAATGTAACTTGGGGTAAGTCTAACCCTTTGGTGAGCATTTGTGTGCCTACTAATAAATTTGCTTCGCCGTTAGCAAACTGAGTTAATAGGGTACGATGTGCGCCTTTGTTGCGGGTAGTATCACTATCAAAGCGGATGTAAGTTAATTCTGGGAACTGTTGGCTTAATTCCTGGGTGACTCGCTGAGTGCCGCTACCAAAAAACTTGAGGTAAGGGGACATACATTCGGGGCAGCTTTGGGGATGCGATCGCACATAATTACAATAATGACAGCGCAATAGTTGCGGCGCGCCAGCCTCAGTTTGATGGTAGGACAAGGACACATCACACTGGGGACATTCTAAGACATAACCACAGCTACGACAAGAAACAAAGGTACTGTGTCCCCGACGATGAATAAATAAAATCCCCTGTTGTTTTGTCTGTTGTAGTTCTTTTAAGGCTTGTTGTAGTGACCTACTAAATATAGAACGATTCCCGTTTTGCAACTCTTGCCGCATATCCACTATTTCTATTGGCGGCAAGGGGCGAGAATTGATGCGTTCGGGAAGAGAAAGGTAGTGACTGGGCATTGGGCATTGGGAATTGGGAATTGTATTTTTCTCCCCCTGCTCCCCCTGCTCCCCCTGCTCCTCATCTCCCTTGTCTCCCCCTGCCCCCTGCCCCCTGCCCTCTACCTCTTGCCCTGCCACATTCACCCAACTCTCCAAGGAAGGTGTCGCTGAACCTAAAACTAGGGGACAATTTTCTAATTCTGCGCGCCACTGGGCGACGGTGCGAGCGTGGTAGGTGGGAATGGGTGAGTCTTGTTTAAAGCTGGAGTCGTGTTCTTCGTCGAGGATGATTAAACCCAGGTTGGGTAGGGGGGCAAAAATCGCGCTCCGTGTGCCGATGATAATTTGGGGTTCGCCTGTGAGCATTTGTCTCCAGGTGTCGTAACGTTCCCCGTCGGAAAGTGCGCTGTGATAAACGCTGATTCTACTGCCAAACCGGGCGCGGAATCGATCTGTAAGTTGGGGTGTGAGTCCAATTTCTGGGACTAAAACTAATGCTGATTTACCTTGCTTGATGAGCGGGGCGATCGCTTGTAAATATACTTCTGTTTTCCCTGAGCCTGTAATCCCATGCAACAATACTTGATGAAATCCCTCTAACTTTTGAATGGTTTCTAAGGCATTTACTTGGGCTGGATTTAATGATTTTGGTGTGTCTAAAGCTAGTGCTTGTCCTTTTTCTGTTCGTAATATTTCCCGTTCTTCTATGACAATGTAACCTTTTTGTGCCATCGTCTTAAGGATAGAGGAACTGGCGTTAGTAATTTGCAATAATTCGCTTTGCCACAATTCACCACCACGTTTTCTTAATACTTCTAAAATTTCTCTTTGGCGTGTGGTGATATCTCTCTCAATACTATCAATTAATATCACTGCTTTTTGTCTTTTTGGGCGAGTTGTGTGGGGAGGTTCTAAATAACTTTCTACTAAACCAATTCGCAGCAGTTCCCGCACTCCTCGATAGGCAGATTTGACTTTTTGTTGTAAATAAGCGAAACTATAATCCCCTGCTGATTGAGTCTGTAAAAGTTGCAAAATTTGCTGGGCTGTTGGACTTAAAAAAGCAGTGGTAGTTAATTGGTCTTTTTGATTGCTAATTAACCGGATACGACGTTGCGATCGCCCCAATAATCCTGGCGGTAATGCTACTCGTATCACTTGCATTAAAGGTGTATAATAATATGAGGCTACTTTGTTTAACAATTCCCAATAAGCTCTGCTAAAAAAGCCGGAAGTTACTACATCTTCTACTTCTCTGATTTTGTCGGCGGGTATATCAATGTTAGGTTGACTCAATAACCGGACTGCGATCGCGCCTAACTGTTGCGCTCCAAACGGTACACTTAATATATCTCCTGGCTGAATTTCTAGCTGGGCTGGTAAACGGTAAATAAACAGTCCAGCATTACCTGGACAGTCTACTAACACCTCAACGTAACGATTTTGATTTGTTCCTGTTCGGTAAAAATCTGTAGCCTCGTGAACCACTAAATTATGTGAATTTACGTCATTAAGATACATGGTAACTAAAATCTCAAGATAAATATTCTTATTTGTTTACTATCGCACTGCAAATTTCCCTAAAATTAGCAAATTTTAAAATTTTCCTCCTGTGGAAGTAAATTGTATTTGAGAATACTTTTATCACTCATAATACTTGATAAGTTTCCTCTTATGTAATCCACTAGACAAATTTATCTCACCCATACGTGCAATAAATATTTGAAGTCTACTATAAAAAATAAGACTATATCCCTGAAGATTTCCGAAATAGTTTATCTATTTACTAAATAGGGAATAGCCTTTTTCAGCCTCTTGATAGATATTCAATCCTTTCTGTATATGAGATGCTTTTATACAAACATTTGTTTTGGAATAGTAAATTGCCCGATTATTACCATTAATAATTTTTATAAGCAACTGACCACTCCAGACCAACAAATAGGATGATTAATTTCATAAATCTCAACTAAATACCCAAAAAATTTTACAAAAATTCAAATTCCGTGATTTCCAATTGTATTTTACCGAAATTCTTCAGGTTGAGAAAGGCGGAATGGGTTTGACAGATTAGGAAATTAATAAAACAATAAGTATATATATGTTGGTTGTGACTGGAAAAAAAATTGGGTGCAAAATCAATATGATTTAGAAGTTTAAGTTAGTGACAATCAATAAATGTCCACTAAAAATTAAATTTAACTTCTATAAGTGAATTTGTCTCAAGCTGGGTTTTGTAATTAAACAGGTGCATTCTTGCTTAGGGAACTGTCAATTATTAGTAGTGAACAGCTACCAAAAATTATGTACCAAACCAAGCAACAATCCCTCAAGGAAACTATGAATATTGCTAAATTGGAAACGATGGAAATACTTGAAACTCACATTGAAAATGAAGAAGAAACCCTTGATACCTTGGAAATAGTCATAGAAGAAGCCCCAAACGAAGAACATTTAGAATCAGATGAGCGGGATGGGGATCAAATGGCAGCTGCTCGTCCTTCTGGTTACAATAAAACCGAGCATGATGATGCTGTCGGGGCATTTTTTAAAGAAATGGCACGCTATCCATTACTCAAACCCGATGAAGAGGTAGAGTTAGCCAAGCGAGTCAAATTTTTAGAAGACGTAAAAGATTTACAAGATGCTTTGGCATTAGAATCAGGACAGCAACCAACCAAAGCTCAAATAGCGGCACAATTAGAAATAACAGAAAAGCAATTAGAAAATCGTTTATATCAAGGTCGAGTAGCGAAGCGGAAAATGATTCGCTCGAACTTGAGATTAGTTGTATCAATTGCTAAGAGATACTTAAATCGGGGAGTCCCTTTTCTAGATTTAATTCAAGAGGGGGCAATGGGTTTAAACCGCGCTACAGAAAAATTTGATCCCGATAAAGGGTATAAATTTTCAACTTATGCTTACTGGTGGATTAGACAAGCGATTACGAGAGCGATCGCTAACGATGCCAGAACTATCCGCTTACCCATACATATTGTAGAAAAACTTAACAAACTCAAAAAAGCCCAACGAGAACTCAAACAAAAACTCCGCCGCAACCCCTCCGAAGCCGAAATGGCCGAAGCTTTGGAAATTACTGTCCAACAATTGCGCCAACTGCAACAACTCCGAAGACAAGCCCTATCTCTCAACCACCGTGTCGGTAAAGAAGAAGATACCGAACTGATGGATTTATTAGAAGATGAAGATAACTTGTCTCCTGAAGCCAAAATGAACGAAAACATGATGCGTCAGGAGATTTGGGAAGTTTTAGGCGATGTCCTCACCCCACGGGAAAAAGATGTGATTTCTCTCCGCTATGGTTTAACCACCAGCGAACCCTGCACCCTAGAGGAAGTGGGCAATATGTTTAATCTTTCCCGTGAACGAGTCCGCCAAATTCAAAGTAAAGCCATGCGGAAACTACGCCGTCCCCATATTGCTAAACGGCTTAAGGGGTGGTTGATTTAAGAGGGGTGTAGGGGTGTAGGGGTAGAAAAACTGTTGACGTTTTATGGGTGCAGTCAATCTAAAATCTCAAATCCAAAATCTAAAATTGATTGACTGTGGACTAATAACTATGGACTAATAACTATGGACTAATGACTATGGAATAATGACTAACAATCTCATCGTGCGTTGTGCTGAACCTGATGATAGCAAAGCTTTATTTGAATTAATTCAGGGGTTAGCAGAGTATGAAAAACTCTCTCATGCTGTTACGGGCAACGCTGCCGCATTACATGAGCATTTATTTGGCTCACGAAGATATATAGAGGCACTATTGGCAGAATATACAGGTAAAGCCGTGGGTTTTGCCCTATTCTTCCATAATTACTCTACCTTTCTCACCAAACCAGGTATTTATCTCGAAGACTTGTTTGTTTTACCAGAATATCGGCGGCAAGGTATTGGCAAAGCACTCCTCATTAAATTAGCTCAAATTGCCCTTGAAAGAGATTGCGGTAGGTTAGAGTGGAGTGTCCTCGACTGGAACGAGTCAGCGCAAGCGTTTTACCGCAGTATGGGCGCGTCCATTTTAGAGGAATGGCGCATTTGTCGGGTTACAGAGTCAGCAATTAGCCAGTTAGCAGCTAAAGAATCATGAAGTTTGACAGCCTGTCGTTTGACGACGGCAATTAAGTCGCCTGACAATTGTAAAGGAAGATATTGGGCTAAATAAGCCTTTGTTGCAGAGAGAACACAAAATGAAGAAAATCTTTTCAATTCTACTGGTAGGCATAGCAATCTTCACGTTTGCCTTCAGTAATTCCGCTTTGGCTGCTGACAGCGTCAATGGAGCTAAAATCTTTAATGCTAACTGTGCTGCTTGTCATGCAGGTGGTAAGAATTTAGTGCAAGCTGACAAAAACTTGAAGAAAGATGCTTTGGAAAAGTACGGTATGTACTCAGCAGAAGCAATTATTACTCAAGTTACCAAGGGTAAAAATGCTATGCCTGCTTTTACCGGTCGTTTAAATGCTTCTCAAATTGAAGATGTAGCAGCTTACGTACTAGACCAAGCAGATAAGTGGTAGTAGCATCATACAGAAACTCGCTGATTTTTTAAAGAGTTATTTCTGTCAAGCTCCGCTAATCTAGATAAAAAAGAATCCCCGTATCTTAAATACAGAGGGATTCTTTTTTATTTGGTTTGTAGTGAGGACTTTAGTCCTCTATATATTTCACAATTCATATAGACATAAATTAGAGATTTCTGTCTAATTATTTGATGTCTCATGTTTGATTAATTAGATAATATCAGAATTAGTTGGACTCAATATCATCAAATAAACATGGCTGTAAAAATTTATTTTTGGCGATTTGATTCTTACCTACCATCATTTATATCTATTTTTATGCAGCCATCTCCAAGTGTTGATCTGATTTTTCTCTACATTCTATTAAGTCTAACTAATTTTATTTTTCAACATGATTAATTAGGAGCAAGTAAAATGGCTAATATCACAATTGATGAGATTTATATGACAGGTCATGATTTGTTTAAAGACACTGAAACTTTTCTCAATGAATTGACTCATCAGACAATAGAATTGATCATAGGTAATGGTTATAGCGGCTTTTTAGGATTTGGTTCTTATAGTAATTCCGCTTCTCAATATTCTTATAATTCATTTCCTAGAAGTGGGTATTCAGGAGGTTACGGTTATGGCTATGGTTATGGCTATGGAAAATGGTGTTAAATAAATTTCAGGATTTATGCAAGTTTCCGAATTGATGGTTGGTGCGTGACGCTATCAGTCTCATTACTAATTCGTAATTCGTAATTCGTAATTCGTAATTCGTAATTCGTAATTGACGCTGTTTGAATTAAATCGCAAAAGTATTTGAAACACTTTTGCGATTTTGTGATGATGAGTTATTGCTTTGTTCATCAAGTCGGCACTAGTTCGCCTGGGCGTAATTTTGACCATTTACCGGTTTCTTGTTTAAAACTCAGACAACCAACTACATCCCATTCCATCTCAATGACATCTTCTTTGGTACGAATGTTAACGTTGATGGATGGTTCATTGGGATCAAAAGTGGGATTTTCTGTTAAATGGGGCTGTTGGTGCTGTGTTTCAACGGCATGATACGTTACACAGCGATCTACATAGTGGCAGTTTACGCAAATACACATAATAGAACCAACTCCAGAGGCCTTGATTATTGTTAATCTAGCTTAAAGCCCAAGCTTTGTTCACCTGTTGTTGGGTTGATTTTTATTACAATGTCTTCTGATGTTCTTGCTAGTCTAGCTCCAAAAAATTGGCCTTTTAGTCTAGAATGCTTGCCCCAACCAGCTTACATGGTAGGTGGTGCGGTGCGGGATGCCATTTTAGGTAGAACTCGTGAATATTGGGATCTTGACTTTATTATCCCATCAGATGCGGTGAAGGTAGCTAGAGCGATCGCTCATCATTACCAAGCTGGTTTTGTCTTACTCGACTCAGAACGCCAAATTGCCCGTGTTGTGTTTCCTAATGCGACGGCTGATTTTGCTCAACAGGAGGGGGAAAGTTTAGAGACTGATTTATCTAGAAGGGATTTTACGATAAATGCGATCGCCTACAATACCCACACCCAAGAAATCATCGATCCGCTACACGGCTGTGATGATATACAGTTGGGTATGTTGCGGATGATATCACCGCATAATTTAGCAGACGATCCTCTACGCTTGCTGCGTGCCTATCGCCAAGCTGCTCAACTGGGTTTTACTATTGAGGCCAATACTCACAATACTATCTGTGCCTTAGCACCGCAAATCTCCCAAGTCGCCGCCGAACGAGTCCGGGTAGAAATTGGTTATTTGCTAGCTAGTTCTCAAGGTACACCTTGGATAACCAAAGCTGGGGAAGATGGGTTACTTGCACCATTCTTTAAAAATGCTACTCACCAAAGCTTCCAGAAATTAGCCGCAGTAGATACCATAGCTACCCTCATTACCCAACATTGGCCAAAACAGGGGGTAGAACTACAAAATTATGTCCGCGATACAGTCAAAACCACTTGGTTAGGTATTGCGAAACTCGCCTGTCTCGTGCATCCAGAACCAGCCGTTGCGGAATTAGAACTACAGGCACTTACCTATAGCCGCGCCGAAATTCGATCTGTCACCACTGCTTTGAAATTGTTCCCTCAACTAAAGTTAGCTGATACCTTGCGAGAACAGTATTTTTTATTCCAAGAAGCAGGGATTGTATTTACGGCTACAATTTTGTTAGCCTTAATAGAAGATAATCTGGTAGAGCCGATGTCTGGCACAAATCCTTTTAAGGTGTACGCACCATTGATCAGCCGCTACCTTAACCCTGATGATCTGGTCGCTCATCCCACTCAGCTAGTAAGTGGTAAAAATCTTATGATAGCACTAAATATTCCCCCATCGCCAGTAGTGGGTAAACTGCTGACGGAAATTGCTGTGGCACAAGCGGAGGGGAAGGTTTCAACACCCCAAGAGGCGATAGAGTTGGCGAGGAAAATCATTACTAATTCGTAATTCGTAATTCGTAATTCGTAATTCGTAATTCGTAATTCGTAATTC
>JBODRP010000134.1:0-13665 GCA_050633005.1 Trichormus sp.
CACCAAAACTGTATGAATAAAGAATAGGTAAATCTCATCAAAGTCAACACCCTAGGCAGGGGGCAGGGGGAGAAAAGAGTTTTTTGTTTATCCTGTAAATAGTAGAGGCGGGTTAACAAAGATGATTAAAAATCAACGGTTGATCTTGGTGAACCCGCACCTACGAATATCTAGGGATTCACCAGATTTTAATTCAGATTAGAGGATGTTTTAATTTTTCCAAGTGCCGTGAAAACTGTGGGGGATGACGCTGGGTAATTCTAGTTTGCAGACTGGTTCTTCGTCTAGGCGATCGCTATCATATATCCAAACTTCACTACGATGAGAATTACCGTCATATACTACTGTTAACACCCAGTCTTCAGCAATAATGGGTTCAGAAGGATAGCGATTTTCTCCTGGGTTGGCTTCGGTGAGGGTTTGGGTATTGTGGTCGAAGCGGGCGATCGCATTTAATATTTCTCGGTTAATCTCTGTACCTTGGCGAAATATGGACATATAGGTATAACGTGATGCCTGTCCTACATGAGCAGGCGGCACAAGGGGAAATTCACAGGTGCGGTCTAATAGTGTTTCAATTCCTATCACCTTACCTGTTTGGGGTTTTAGCTGCACTCGCGTTAATGTTGTCTCAGCCGGGGTATGAGTTTCACCTGTGGCGACTTCCTTGAGATATTGATTCGTTTGAAAGTCTTGATAACGGGCAAAATCTATAACCACAGTGCCACTAGCATCAACATAACCATTAGCAAAATGCCATTGATACCAAGGTTCTGTTTTACCTCGACTGACTAAAGTTAATGTCTCACGGTCAAATACTAAAATCTCCGTACCTAATTCCGGTTGCCATTTCATAGAGTTGCTGTAAGTGCTGAACCCAAAAAGCACAGGCAAAACATTTATCCGCACTGGTGAGGCAAAAAATATGAGGTACTGCCCCGCTAGGACAAAATCGTGCATTGCGGGAAAGCCTGCTAAGGTAAACTTGGCTGTTTGCAGAATTTTGCCAGTGTAGTCACTTTTATAAATATTCAGGATGGCGTTAACACTGGGAGTCAAGCCAAAGTTAAAAATTTCCCCTTTGTGGGGGTCAACTTTGGGATGAGCTGAATAGGGTAAACCTTTATCTAGACCGCCTAAATCGTCTAAACCTTGGGTTTCTAGGGTTTCTAGGTCAAGGGCATGAGGATGATTGCCTTCCCACAGTGCTAAGAGTTTATCAGGTAAAGCTAGCACGGAGGTATTAGCACTATTTTTTACTGGCCTGCGCCATTGATTCCAAAATGCGCCAGGTGCAGTCATGCCATAATTGCCATACAAAAATTTCCCGGCTGCGGTTTCAGCTTGATAGCCTGTAGTTTGGACGTAGCGATAGACAGCACTAGCACCGGCATCAGTAAAAGTGACTGCCAAAATTGCGCCATCCCCATCAAACCAGTGTCCAACTGACAAACCACCTCTTTCTAGTCGGGCTGCACCATTGCGGTAGAGTGTACCACGTAAGCGATCGGGAATTTTCCCCGCAATAATTGGCAATTGGGTGCGGGGAAATTCTCTTGCCGGTGCAGCCATTGCACCTGCCCAAGCTCTTTTTGTTGACTTGTGGTGGAGTGTTTGCATTTGACACAGCCCAGAGTTAATACTCTTGAATATTCTACAACTTCATGGGAAACGTCAAAAGCGCGAATCTGTGAGATAAGTCTTGGAAACGCTTATCTCATGCAAGCGGATAAGCGTAGTTCATCATATTGCAATACAAATGTAGGTTAGTGGCAAATTAAAAGCAATTTGGGCTTATGCAACCAAGTTTCTGAAAAAATTTTTCTAGCGCAAGTAAAATTGCAAAATGTATGCTATTCTTTACATATAAGGAATCAAAAGCGTAAAGCCTAACGGGTCGATTCTGGCATATATGTTGACCTCGCAGTGCTAAGGTTGTTGTAGTACAAGACTTAAATCCTGTCAGTTAACCAATCTTTGATGAACTGATGATCTGACTCTGCAAGTTTCTGGAGGTATTTGCAGAGATACCGGATCTATGACAGTCGGAGAGTATATGGAGAGCTTGAATCTGTTTGCAGTTCATCAATTCAATTGGATTCAATAGCATTTTTATCAACCCACATTCTGCACCTTGTGGTGTGGTAGATGCCATAGACAACAAACTGGAAACTTTTGCTACTGATAACGTCTGCCAATCAATTTATGTCAACTCTCAAAAGTAGTGTTCCGCCTTGATTGCGTGAGGTTCTACAGCAAAAGAACCACAGTGTTTGAGAGTGAAAACCTGTGAAATAAGTTTGATTCGTGGCTATTATGCCGCTTGTTGGTAAGTGAAATAATACAGATGGAATTGCAACTTGCACTCCATCTGTCCTTTATTTTATAGGTAATTTTCTCATGAGTTAGTTTTATGGCAAATTTTATTGCTAATTAGACTATCTTTGGTAATTTTGTATTGGCGATCGCTAACTTTACTGATTATGCTTCTAACTTCATTTATTACTCTAGGGCTAACAATATGTCTTTGAGCGATGAGCTTAAAAATACTTAATGCAATATGGCAACTATTTACCATTTTACTGGGTTTATTTTGCTTATGTCTGAGTCTAAAATTTTCCTTTGCTCCTTTTGAAATCTTGGGAATCTTGGCATTTCTGAAAATTACGCAAAAAATGTACTGCCTAAATCTGCGCCAATAACTAGTTTTTCCGGTTTCATTTACCAACTGTGAGGTAATTATTTATGGTTATTTCTATGCAATCAAGTCATCAGGTAGTTCTATTTGAAGATAACGATCGCTTATCGGTAAGATTATACGCTGCTGTAAGTTTAAAACCCGTGATTTCAGAAATAGCTCAAGCTTTTACAAGGAAATACAAAATTCCCATAAAACTTGAGTTTGATTATGCTGATTTGCTCCGAGAACGGATTTTAGGAGGTGAAAAGGCTGATATATTTGTTGCAGATGATCTGCACAATCCCAATGTATTAATGCAAGCGAGTAAAAGCAGCCCAGTAATTAACTTTGTTAATAATAGAATATGTGCGATCGCTAAACCTGGAATCAGCGTCACTTCTGATACTCTATTAGATGTGATGTTAGATCCAGAAATTCGCTTGGGGATATCAGCACCTAAACCAAACTTGTTTGAAGACTACGCACAAGCAGTTTTTCATCAAGCCGAGAAATTACGACCAGGTAGCATTGCCAACCTCAATACTAAAGCTTTGCATTTAGTCGGTGGAAGTAACTATCCAGTCATGTCCGATAAGAAGAATAGGTTTGCTTATTTCATCCTAGAAACACAACAAGTAGATATATTTTTAAGCTATTACACAGATGCTCGTCTAGCCCATTTAGCAGCCCCAAGCTTACAAATCATAGAATTACCTGAAAACTTAGCTGTTCATGTCAATTATGGCATAACTGTCATCAATAATTTTCATAGTGCGGCGGTTATATTAGCTATGTACATACTCTCAACAGATGGACAATCAATCTTAGCTAAATATGGGTTAAACACATCTTTAATCGGCTAATTGCCTATTTATAAAGTAAATATTCAGTAGTAAATATTCAGTAGGGTGTGTTACGGCTGTGTAAGGATTTGGAGTGTGAGCAAATTATATATAGCCGTAACGCACTGTATTATATTCGTGCGTTACGCGTTGCTTTAACTCACCCTAAAAAATAATTATAATTCTTAGTTCAAAGTATCTATTTGAAGAAACTATAGCTGTATTTATAAACATAATATTAAATAGAATATTCTGTCTATTTTCTAAAAAATATAATCAATTATTCGTTGCTTTATTATTTGTATACAGACCTGTCTTTATAAAATAAAAATGCTCACTTTTTATTTATATTTTTTCTGATTTTGTCACCCAAAATACTGTTTAATTATTAGAGGAATTGTTAAAGTTTAAGAACACAAAAGAAACAGCTTTCTTCTTGAAACAGAAATGAAATCAAACCAAGAAGAAACAGCGAAGAAATCTGCAAAGGAGAATAGAGAAATGCCACTTAAACTATTAAAGTGCGACGAATCAATCCCAGAAAGGGAAAAGCACGTATACATTAAAGAAAAAGGCGAAGACACCACCCAATTTCTGCCCCTATCCAACATCGAAACCATCCCCGGTTCACTCTCAGAACGTGGATGTAGCTACTGCGGAGCTAAACTCGTAATCGGTGGCGTACTCAAAGACACCATCCAAATGATTCACGGCCCCATCGGTTGCGCCTACGACACCTGGCACACCAAACGTTACCCCAGCGACAACGGCCACTTCCAACTCAAATATGTCTGGTCATCAGACATGAAAGAATCCCACATTGTCTTCGGTGGGGAAAAACAACTCCGCAAATCCATCATCGAAGCCTTTGCAGAGTTCCCCGACATCAAACGGATGATAGTCTACACCACCTGCGCCACCGCCTTAATTGGTGATGACATCCGCGCCGTCGTCAAAAGCGCACAGCAAGAACTGGGTGACGTTGACATCTTCTGTGTAGAATGTCCAGGATTTGCTGGTGTGAGCCAATCCAAAGGACACCACGTCCTTAACATCGCTTGGATTAACGAGAAAGTCGGCACATTAGAGCCAGAAATCACCTCACCCTACACCATCAACGTCATCGGTGACTACAACATCCAAGGTGACACCTTCGTACTAGAGAAGTACATGGAAAAAATGGGCGTACAAATCATCGCCCACTTTACCGGAAATGGGACTTATGACTCATTGCGGGGGATGCACAGAGCGCAACTCAACGTTACCAACTGTGCGCGTTCGGCTGGTTACATCGCCAACGAACTCAAAAAGAGATATGGTATTCCCCGTCTTGACGTAGACACCTGGGGTTTTGACTATTGCCAAGAAGCATTACGCAAAATCGGTGCATTCTTCGGCATTGAAGACAGAGCCGAAGCCGTCATTGCCGAAGAAGTCGCCAAATACCAAGGCAAAATGGATTGGTACAAAGAACGACTCAAAGGCAAAAAGGTGTGTATTTGGACAGGTGGCCCCAGACTATGGCACTGGACAAAAGCTCTAGAAGATGACTTAGGAATGCAAGTAGTATCCATGTCTTCCAAGTTCGGACACCAAGAAGACTTTGAGAAAGTCATTGCCAGAGGTCAAGAAGGAACTATCTATATTGATGATGGTAATGAACTAGAGTTCTTTGAAGTCCTAGAAATGATTCGTCCTGATGTGGTGTTGACTGGGCCACGGGTGGGTGCGTTAGTCAAGAAATTGCACTTGCCTTATATCAATGGTCACGGTTATCACAATGGGCCATACATGGGCTTTGAGGGTGCGGTGAATATGGCAAGAGATTTGTATAACGCCATTTATTCTCCTTTGATGCAGCTTGCTGCTTTTGATGTTCGTGATGATGAGCCTAAAGTTGCGGCTGCAACTACAAATGGCAAACAGTCTGAGGACTTGAGTGGTCAAGTTCAAAGCATCACCACATACATTCAAGAGCGTTGCTTGTGGCAATTCCACTCCCGTGCATGGGACAGAGAAGAAAATATCAATGGTGTAATCAAAAAAGCCACTGAACTCTTGAACGGAGAAAAATCTTCTCAAGAAACTCTGACTGATAAACTGTACTATGCAGATGCGAAGATTTTGGTGTCTGAACTCAAGCGCAACTTACCTTGGATCAAAGATTTGAACAAGGCACAAGTTAAGTCTGTGCTAGAGACAGTTAAGCAAAATCTAGTCGGTATCGCTATTTCTGGCTCTCTCAACGGTGAATTGCACCACTCTCTCTATTAAAATTAGACGGCGTTACTGAATCCAGGTATGAATCTGGCGCACATACGCTACAAGTGCGAAAAAAGATTTGTGATTTCAATTCAGCAACGCTAGAAATTGGTAGTTCTCTTTCATCTCCTAGCAATTTCTCTCTTCCCCAAGCCGTTCGCACACCAACCACAAAGACTTACGACGCGATTTATCTAATCGGAGGGATCGCTCTCAACTTAATCCTTGTTGGGAGTACGTAAGTCTTCACTCACCTGGAACTCAGAACTGCAAAATTTAAGCGAAATTCGATTCAAATATCGGTTCTGAGTTCTATTTCCCCATATTTCACCCTATTCTGGAGGCAATTTAGATGACTTTAGCTGTAAGTAAGAAAGAACGTGCTGGGGTAATCAATCCCATCTTTACCTGTCAGCCTGCGGGTGCTGAATATGCAACCATCGGTGTTAAAGATTGTATTCCCTTGGTGCATGGTGGACAAGGTTGCAGTATGTTTGTCCGCCTGATTTTTGCTCAACACTTGAAAGAAAACTTTGATATTGCATCTTCTTCACTCCATGAAGCTAGTGCGGTATTCGGTGGGATGCCACGGATCGAAGAAGGCGTGAAAACCATCGTAGCACGCTATCCTGATGTGCGTTTGATTCCCATCATCACCACTTGTTCCACTGAAACCATTGGGGATGACGTAGAAGGTACAATCAACAAAGTCAACAAGTTCTTAAAGACAGAGTATCCTAACCGCCAAGTTAAGCTAATTCCTGTGCATACTCCTAGTTACCGTGGTAGTCAGGTGACAGGATATGATGCTGGTGTCACTTCCTTGATTACTAACTTGGCGAAAAAAGGTGAACCCAATGGTAAGTTAAACATTATTACTGGTTGGGTTAACCCTGGTGATGTGACTGAAGTTAAGCACATCCTCAGCGAAATGGGTGTTGAAGGTAACATCTTACTCGATACCGAAACCTTCAATGCTCCTACAATGCCAGATAGAAACAGCTTCACCTTTGGTAATACTACCATTGAAGATATTGCTGGTTCTGCTAATGCGATAGGAACGATCGCTCTGTGCAAATATGAAGGTGGTAACGCGGCTCAGTTCTTAGAAAGAGAATTTGACGTTCCTGCGATCGTTGGCCCTACACCAATCGGGATCAAAAATACTGACATCTGGTTGCAAAATATCAAGAAACTGACTGGTAAGGCAATCCCAGAATCCTTGGTTATCGAACGGGGTAAAGCAATTGACGCTTTAGCTGACTTAGCACATATGTATTTTGCTAACAAGCGTGTAGCTATTTACGGCGACCCCGATTTAGTAATTGGCTTGGCTGAGTTCTGTTTAGAAGTTGAATTAGAGCCAGTATTGCTGTTGTTGGGTGATGATAACCAAGCTCCTTCCAAAGACCCCAGATTAGCTGAGTTAGAAAAGAGAGCAAATCACGCTGAGTATGATATCGAAGTGATTTGGAATGCTGACTTGTGGGAACTGGAACACCGCGTTAAAGAAAAAGGCGATATCGACTTGATTTTGGGTCATTCCAAAGGTCGTTATATTGCGATTGACAACAAAATCCCAATGGTACGCGTAGGTTTCCCCACTTTTGACCGTGCTGGTATGTGGAAACATCCTGTAATTGGTTATCGTGGTGCGGAATTTTTGGGAGATGCGATCGCTAATGCCTTGTTTGCAGACATGGAATACAAGCATGACCGTGAGTGGATCTTAAACGTTTGGTAAGAGGTTTCTAAACGCAGAGGAACGCTGAGTACTACGCAGAGGAACGCAGAGTTTTAAATAAATTCCTCTGCGTTTTTATAGAACATGGGAGAGAGGAATTATGGCAGCGAAAATTGATGCGAATGTTGTATTTTACGGGCATTTAAGCGAACTTTATCAACTGGCAAAGGAAGGTAAGATTAAAACTACTTTACAGGGTAGTCATACTCGACCTTGTAAGTTTTGGACTGCAACTAAAATTTTAAGTGGGATTAAAGATGCGATCGTGATTTCTCATGGGCCTAGTGGCTGTGCTTATGGGGTGAAGCGGGCATATAAACTTACTAATAGCCGTAACAGTGGTTCACCTTATGAACCTGTTGTTACTACTAATATGAGTGAGAAAGCGGTAATTTTTGGTGGGGAAAAGGAATTACGCGGTGCGATTCTGGAAGTAGATCAAAAATATCATCCTGATGCGATCGTTGTTGCTACCAGTTGTGCGTCGGGGATTATTGGCGATTGTGTAGATGAAGTAGTGGGTAAAGCCCGTAGCGAAATCAATGCAGAAATCATGACGATACACTGTGAGGGATTCGCAGGGGAGTATCGTAGTGGCTTTGATATTGTCTTCCGCCAAATTGTAGACTTCATGGAGCCGCCCACCCCAGAACGTCAAGCACAACTAGCTGATTCTGTCAATATTGTGGGCGCAAAGATGGGGCCAGAAAGGACGGAAGTAGAAGGAGATGTTAAGGAACTAAAACGACTGATTAAGGGAATGGGTGCAAGAGTTCACAGTGTGATTGCTGGTGACTGCACATTAGAAGAACTCAAACAAGCACCAAGCGCAGCCGTTAACTGTACCTTATGTTTGGATCTGGGCTATACCATCGGTAAAGCGATGTCAGATAGATTTGGTACACCTTTAAATTCTACAATTCTGCCTTATGGTATCAGTGCTACAGAAAAATGGTTGCGTGGGGCGGCAAAATATTTAAAGATGGAAGCACAAGCAGAAGCCCTGATGGAACGGGAATATGCAGCCATCAAAACAGAATTTGAAGCAGCCAAGAAATATATCGAAGGTAAGTTAGCCATTATCGAAGGACATGACGCTATTAAGTGTTTGTCTATCGCCCATATGTTGGAACGCGATTTTGGGATGCGTGCTGTTATTTATAACTTCCATCCTTGGAGTACAGAAGCACGAGAAACCAGCGTAGATTATCTATTAGAAACGGGGTTAGACCCAGAAATTTTGATTACCAAGGGGACTTTAGCTTTTGGTAAGTACGAATCAATGAAACAAACTGAAGATGAATTACTACAATTTATCGGTGGTTTAGATGCTGATTCTGTAGTTTACTTCGGTTCTTCCTTGAGTTTTCCTCATATCCCCGTTGTGGATTTAAACGCCATCTTAAATCGTCCTAGATTTGGCTATCGCGGAGCTTTAAAGGTTGCTAAGTGTATTAAAACCGCCCTTGAATATGGTTTTAGACCCCGCAGTTCCCTAACTAAGCAAATGGTATTCCCGAAAAACTCAGGATTAGCATCTGCTCAATCACTCACCGGCAAATTAGCCCAAGACTTGCCAGATTGCACCGTATATGCAGGTAAGAAGCGGGGCAAATGTTTTAACGAGTAATAATTCGATTAATAGTACCGTATATGCAGAGAAGAGGAAAATGCTGTCAGCAATAACAAGTGAAAACTCCCAGAAACTCAATGTCATACCCTCCCACACAGAACCACTAACCTTTGATAATTGTGACCACAGCAAAGACCCCATTGTCGGCTGTGCGTTAGAAGGTATCGCCAACATGGTGGCGGGGATTAAAGATGTCAGTATCGTGATTCACTCTCCCCAAGGTTGCGCCTCTACGGTAGCGGCTGGTTATGATAACCATGAGGTGGATTTTACTAAACGAAAAGTAGGCTGTACGCGCCTTTTTGAGTCAGACATTGTGATGGGAGCGTCTGAGAAACTCAAAGGTTTGATTAAAGAGGCGGATCAATCTTTTAATCCCAAAGTAATGTTTGTCGTTGGTACTTGCGCCGCAGATATTATCGGCGAAGATATTCAAGGACTATGCAACAATATCCAGCCAGAAATCAACGCCAAGCTTGTACCTCTGCTGGCTGGTGGTTTTCGCGGTAATGCTTATGATGGCTTAGAAATGGGTTTAGAAGCTTTACTTCCTTTCATCCACAAAAGAAAGAAGCGACGCGGCGGTAAAAAGCCCAGAATTGTCAATATTATTGCACCCCAAGCAAATGTCAATCCTACCTGGTGGGCTGACTTGGAATGGGTGAAGCAGACTTTAAAATCTTTGAGAATTAAGGTACAGACAGTAATTTCTCATGGTACTTCCTTTGAAGAACTGGAACAAGCAGGTAACGCAACTGCCAATATTCTTCTCAGCCATGATGTGGGGTATAAGTTTGCGCGGAAAATGCAGCAAACCCATGATATTCCGCTAATTCTGGATGATATACCTTTACCAATTGGTGTGCAGAATACTACACGCTGGTTGAAAGCATTAGCAGCCCATTTCAAAATAGACGAAAACAGAGTAGAACCACTCATCAAAGAAGGTGAAAACAAAGTTGTCGAAACCCTTCGCAAACGGGCATTGATGATTATTCCCCGATATCGTAACTGTAGAATTGCTGTGTCTGCGGATGGGACAATGGGTATTGGGTTGGTAAGAATGCTGTTTGAAGAGTTGGAAATGATTCCAGAGGTGTTGTTGTTCCGTTCAGGAATGCGCGAATCTCGTTCAATTCTAGAGCGAGAATTACAAAGTATGGGAATTTTTCCCCGTGTAGTATTTTCTGCTGATGGGTATCAGATTAAACAAGCCTTGGCTGATGTTGATACTGATGCTGTGATTGGCTCGGCATGGGAAAAATACATGGCGGAGGAATTGGGAATTAAAATTGCTTTTGACGTATTTAGTCCAACTAACAGAGAGACTTACCTGGATAGACCATATTTTGGCTATGAAGGTATGATCAATATGATGGAAGTCATTGCTAATGATTGGGAAAGAGCATTTCGTTCTAAACATATTCACTGGACTTAGATGGAGTGCGATCGCTCTTCGGGAATCATGGGGGCGATCGCTTTATAATAGAATATGAAAAATAAATCTCCATTATGTAAAAGATATGACACACTCTTCACCCGAAAGAATAGTGAGACGTGGAAGAGTATTCCCGGAAATTCAGTGGACAGAAGCCCAAAAAGCCCAAGATAGAGCCAGAAGACAAGCATTTTATGAGCGTTGTTGGATAATTTTTGAGCGTTTAAAACCAGAAATACTAGATAAATATTCTGGCTGGTATATTGCCATTGAACCTGATAGCGGTGATTATTTTATTGACCAGGATAAAGAAGTAGCTAGTAAAATGGCTAGAGAAAAACACCCTCAAGTGATTCATCATATTTTTGGCATTAATGAAACAGGTGTAAGTGGCAGAATATGATTGAGGGAAGATTTGGAGAATATGGACAAATTTATTTTGAAATAGATTTAATTGGCGGGGATAGCTTGAGTTTTCCTGTAGAAACAATGCTAGATACAGGATTTACTGAGTTTTTAGCTATGAACAAACAAGATGTAGAGAGTCTTGATTGGCAGTTTTTAAATCAAGATAAATTGAGAACTGCTCAAGGAGAAACTGAATTTGATGTTTATAGCGGTAGAGTCATCATAGATAATCGAGAATGGGAAATTCCTGTGTTTGCTGGAGATGAAATACAGGAAATTTTATTAGGTTCTCGATGGTTGAAATCATTTATTTTAGTCGCTGATTATAGTCAAAATAGAGTCACATTAGATTACATATAAAATATGTGGTATTACTGAATAAAACTATCAATGTAAAAATGCTCATTTTATTGGTGGAGTGCGATCACCTTTGGGGTTGGCAAAGCCATCACTTTCTAGTTCATCTGGTGCGGCGATGTCTGAAAAACCTACTAGGCTGACGGGTGGACGGTTGGGAAATTCTACAACAAGGCGTAACTCTCCTCCCATTGCTGCAATATACTTCCGCAAAGTTGACAGCATTAAATCTGTACGCTGTTCCAGTCGAGAAACATTCCCTTGATCAATTTGGAGAAGTTCTGCCATTTGTTCCTGAGTCATTTTGAGTGCAAGTCTTAGTTGCTGTCGAGTCATTTCCTCTACAATTAGCAAGTTAGATTCTTCTTCAATCTTTTTACGTCGTTCTGGTGATAACTCGTCTAGTTTCTCTTTCAAAGTTTTCCCCATAGATAATCCTCACTTTTCCTCATGTTCACTTTTTAATTGAGCTAAGTGTGCATCGAATCTAGCATCAGCAGTTTTGATAAGTTTTTTGTAAAAACGACTTTCACTACCACCTGATTTATCACCTGCAACTAGTAATATTGCATAGCGTCTGGGGTCAAATGCAAATGCAACACGCCAAACACCATCTGCGGCTTGAAATCTGAGTTCCTTCATGTTGCCATGTCGTGAACCATTAAGCGTGTCAACATGAGGCCGTCCCAATTCAGAACCAAAAGTTTCCAATAGACCAGCACGAGCAAGTAGCTTATTCTGCACTTCTTCTGGTAGAGCATCAAATTCTGGTTCAAAGTCTGGATGAAACTCAACAACCCAATTCATTATTAATTATGCACTCAGAAACATATGTTTTCAAGAGCATATTAAGGCTTTGAGATTTTTTTTGAAAGTTCTCTTCTTGAAAAAGGTAAAACATTAACGCTTGCACCAGACAGTATGGCGATCGCTTCCACGGTCACAGTCTCAAATGCGATCGCCTACGCTAGACGGTTACGCCACCGCGCTGAATTTATACATTTTCTTTGGATCTGGGTTGAACTTCAAAAGCTAACTTGTGCCGATAAAAACATACGTTAAATTCTGCAAAGAAATTCATGTGGCCAAGAATAATGGGTGCGTCTCTTACTTGAGTCCATGCAAAAACGAGCATAACAGGGGAAAACTGAGCAACTGTACCAGAAAGTACCAACCCCCTCGCTTCACTGAAACCTAAATTACCGCTTAACTGAACCTTGACAGTCTGCTCATCCCAAACAGCCCCTAACTGCAAGCCTAGATCATAGGGTAAAACATTAACGCTCGCACCAGTATCAAGCAATGCCATCACCTCAACAGAAGAGTTGCGAGATGAGATAGTCAAGGGCAGATATGGCATGATGACTGAGCGTCCAAGGCTATCGGTGCGCTCTGTAAATGAAAAACGTTGACTATCAAGCATTGGCTATTGACTGAGCCTCAGTTAAAAGGTCTGATAAGGCTTGAACCGAGGCAGAATCGGCTTGTGGAGACCACACAACTGCTTCAGTTGATGTAAGTTGCTTGAGAAGGGCTTGTTTGGTTACTTCATCATCATTAAGCTCCAAGGTACACCCATCTTCTCTGGCTACCTCAAGTAGAAGAAAACGAATCAAGCGTAATTTATCCTGATGAGACAGCTGATTAATGGTAGGTAAAATTTCTTGGAGTGACATACCACAAAATTGAAAAGGTCTAGCTTCTAGTTTATCCCAATAACATTTTGCATAAACAGTATGGCGATCGCTTCCACAGTCACAGTCTTAAATGCGATCGCTCTTTTGGTCAATGCTGGCAAAGAAAAACAATGCTACGGCCATAAGCGATCGCACTTAATTTAATGTTTATAGCGGTAGGGTAATATCATATAGATAATCACAGGCGGTAATTTCACTCGCATCTACTTTAAAATCTCCAGTTTAGATTTTGAGCGCAACATCACCAATAACTCAGACAGCTAACACTCCTGATCAGAGGTTGCCAGAAACTTTGCAACGACACAAAGCTGTTCGGGTCAATCCACTGCACCAGGGTTTTTATGAGGTGTTATGAGAATTGTCCAGGATTTCTGGCTCTTAAAAGATTTTTCAATCGGATGACTATTTCTCTATCAGGAGACTCCAATACAATATTTACTGTCAAGCTTTGATGTCTGGAAATAACTTTTTGTATGTCCATGACACTTGCATTAAATGAGAGGGAATGATTTTCTGTACCTGTATCTGATACTTCTCCGACTTTCCAATCTTCAATTTTTACAACGTCTCCTACAGCTAAACCTGGATCGAAAGTATAAGTATC
>JBODRP010000135.1:0-13473 GCA_050633005.1 Trichormus sp.
AAAATATAGTGAAGATTTGATGAAGTTTACTTTTTTCGGATAAAAACTATTGACTAGCCTTAAGAAAATTTCTAAAAAAAGAACAGTAGGTTAAATAACTAAATTGAAAGACTGTCACTTTTTAGTTAATCTTTGCCAGGTGAATGCAGGTTAAGCCATACCCTATTCAGAAAGCACATTGTTGGTTGTTGAGTGTTAACCATCAACCCTTAACTAACATCACCAACTTAAAGACTGAGTGACTTTCTACCTACATTCCAGCTTTTAACAACATCTTGACATCAAAATCATTAGCCAACCTGAGATCAATTCAGGGAAATTTGCAGCTAATTATTGTAGTTGCAATTGTACCAGCATGACACCATTGTCTAGAGAAATATATCAAGTGATTGAGATAAGTTTTTTAGGTGTTTTACCAAATACTGCTGTTTATCGGGGAAAACGATAGGTATGGTTACAGCATATTTGAGAAAATTTAGGTTCAGTAAGAAGAAATGCAGGTTAGGTTGAGCAAGAGCCTAGAGGTATTTTGTCTCGTAATTGGTACAGGTTATTTGCAGAAAATAGAATAAACCTGATCAATAGAAGACTTCTAACTACACATAAATTAGACATTACCTGGTAGTAATTATGTCTGAATATTTGCATCAAGAACTATTTATCGAAGGGTATGAATTACAGGAGAGCAAGTTTTTAACTCAGTTTCAACGGAAAGCTTTGCTCAAACATTTACAAAGTAATTTACAGCCAGAATATCGCAAACGCATTGAAATTATGTTATTGGCGGATATGGGGACATCACAAACCCAAATCTGTGAAAAATTAGGTTGTTCTCAAGAAATGGCGCGTTATTGGATTGGTATAGCAGAAGCGGGTTTAGCACATAAATGGAATGAGCGGCCTATAGGCAGGCCGAAAATTGTGAATAATCAATATATGGATAGATTGAAGGAGTTAGTAACACATAGTCCCCGTGATTATGGTTATGCTTTTACGAATTGGACAGCACAATGGTTAAGTAAACATTTGGCAGCAGAATTAGGAATTACTATTAGCGATCGCCATATCAATCGGCTATTAAAACAAATGGGACTTTCTACCAAGCAAAAAAATAATCCTCCTCAATTAACTGCACCAGAAGCAGATAATAACATTACAATTTCTGACCTGAAATCTCAATCAGAATCAGCTGTTAATTGGTCGTTTAATTTAATTCGTAATTCGTAATACCGCTATGCGGCAGCAAGCTACGTAATTCATAATTCAAAGAACGATGGGGAATTAGGGCAATCACAATATTTGGGTTTGGAGGTGAGGGAATGCCGTCAGGTTTTTCCCAGCAATATTTAGGACAACAAGTTACTCAAGTTTTGGGTGAGTCGTTGTCAGAAATGGCAATTGAAAACTTAATCCCACAGTTGGAAATTATTACCCCGGCTGTTGCCAAGCAGTTTTGGCAAGCTGCTACAGCATCGCCGGGAATTTACATCATCCTGGGGGGGAAAGTCAGATTACTCGATAGTGGTTTAAACTTAATCACCACACTGTCTACAGGAGGTTCTTTTGGTGAACTGACGTTATTTCCTGAACAGAAATTTAGTCCTTATGTGGCTAGGGCTTCTGTGAATCTAAAACTTGGCTATTTATCGCAATCTAGCTTACAAAAGCTGATTAGTGAAGATTCTAGCATTGGCGATCGCTTAAAAAAACGGGCAGAAACTTGGGATTTATTGGCGTTCTGTAACCAAAATACCCTACTGCCTGACAATATCTCCATCGAAGATGCCTTGAGAGTATTATTTTTATTCGAGCGTCATACTTTAGCTCGTGGCTCACTTCCTAAGTCACTTCTGCAAGACACCAAACTCTGGCTATTACAGCGAGGAGAATTAACAGATAGCCAAGGACACATCCTAACACCTGGTACAATCACCACACCAGCAAAACTAGCTGATTGTCAACTTACCCAGTCAGGCGTTGTCTACATCCTCAGAAATACCAATTGGCAAATATCTTTAGAATATTGGCCGCAGTTGACAACATTTCGAGAAACTAATGTTACTATTGATAGTAACCCCTCCCCATCCCCGGTTGTAGAGACGCGATATATCGCATCTCTACAACCCCCCCCTCCTCAAACGGCTAAACCGCGCCGCACCTATTTCCCAAGTCCCAAGGTGAGAGTCGGACATTGGTGGGGAAAAATTACCAAACGCTATCCATTATTTGAACAACAAAGTGCGGCTGACTGTGGTGCAGCCTGTTTAGTCATGGTTAGCCGTTACTGGGGAAAAAACTTGAGTGTGAACCCCATCCGGGATTTAGCTAATGTCAGCCGCAATGGTGCATCCCTCAAAGGTTTAACCACAGCCGCCGAGACAATAGGTTTTACTACCCGTCCTGTCAAGGCTAGTTTAGATAAATTAGCACAACAAACCTTACCTGCGATCGCCCACTGGGAAAATAAGCACTACATTGTAGTTTACGAAATTACCAAAAAACACGTTATTGTCTGTGATCCAGCCATTGGACAACGTAAACTAACACTAGCAGACTTTAAAGCAGGTTGGACTGGCTACGCTTTATTATTACAACCCACTACTCAACTACAAGAGGCACAAGAAACCAGTACCCCATTTTGGCAGATGTTGGAGTTAGTTAGACCTCACTCCAGAGTTTTGCTAGAAGTATTTGGGGCTTCAGTATTAATTCAGTTGTTAGGACTGATTACACCCTTATTTACCCAGTTGTTATTAGATAGAGTCATAGTCCAGGGTAGTACCTTGACTTTAAACGCTGTGGGTTTAGGGTTGATGATTTTTGGGTTGTTTCGCGTCGCCGTCAACGGACTCAGACAATACTTACTAGATCATACAGCCAACCGGATTAGTGTTTCATTGTTGGTAGGCTTTATTAAACATACCTTCCGTTTACCCTTAGCGTTTTTTGAATCCCGTTATGTGGGGGATATTATCTCCCGTGTCCAAGAAAACCAAAAAATCCAGCGTTTTTTGACTGGGGAAGCCCTGTCAATTATTTTGGACTTACTGACGGTATTCGTTTACGTGGGGTTGATGTTTTGGTATAGTGCGGCTATGGCAATGGTGAGTTTAGCGATCGTACCGCCATTTGTCTTACTGGCACTGGTTGCTACACCATTTTTACGCCGTATTAGCCGAGAAGTTTTTAGTGCTACCGCCAATGAAAACAGTTATCTCATTCAGTCCTTAACTGGTATTCGCTCAATTCGTTCAATGGCTATTGAGCAGAGTGTGCGCTGGCATTGGGAAGAACTGCTCAATAATGTGATTAGGAAGACATTTGCTGGGCAGATCATCAGTAACCAGTTACAGATTTTTAGTTCAGCAATTGAAACCCTAGTTACCACCAGCTTATTATGGTTAGGGGCGTGGTTGGTGATTCAAAATCAACTTACCATTGGTCAGTTAGTCGCCTTTAATATGCTGTTGGGTAACATTATTCGACCCTTTCAGCGTCTAGTCGTGCTGTGGAATCAATTACAAGAGGTGACAATTTCCACAGAACGGATTAATGATATTCTCGAAGCCGAACCAGAAGAAGACTTACAACATCACCCCCGGCAATTGTTATCTCGGTTGAGTGGTAATATCCGCTTTGACAATGTCACCTTTCGCTATCATCCAGAGAGTGATATTAATGTCCTAGAAAATCTCAGCTTTGAAGTTAAACCAGAACAAACCGTTGCTATTGTAGGGCGTAGCGGTTCTGGTAAGACCACATTATTTAAATTAATTTTAGGGCTATATCTGCCGACAGATGGCAAAGTCTTAATTGATGGTAACGATGTGACTAGTATAGCCCTGCGATCGCTCCGTTCTCAAATCGGTGTGGTTGACCAAGATACCTTTCTATTTGGTGGTACAATCCGCGAAAATATCAGCATTGCTCACCCTGAAGCTACCTTAGAACAAGTAATAACCGCAGCGCGATTAGCTGGGGCTGATGATTTTATACAACGATTGCCAATGGGTTACGAATCCCAAATTGGCGAAGGTGGCGGAATGTTATCTGGCGGACAACGCCAACGCCTAGCCATAGCCCGTGCTTTGGTAGGTGATCCCCGCTTATTACTTTTAGATGAAGCCACCAGTCATCTTGATTCTGAATCTGAACGTCTGATTCAAAATAACCTGAAAACAATTCTCCAAGGACGCACCAGTATAATTATTGCCCACCGCCTGTCCACCGTGCGTCATGCTGATTTAATTTTAGTCTTAGATCGTGGCTTACTAGTCGAAAGCGGTACTCACGATCAACTAATCACACGAAAAGGCCATTACTTTTATCTAAACCAACAGCAATTGGCAAGTAATTCGTAATTCGTAATGGGCTGCGCCCCGCTACGCTAACGTAATTCGTAATTAAGAATTTTTTGCTTTGAAACTGGGAAATTGCTAAATCAAATACACATGATAGAAAAAATTCAAAAACTTTTGAATTTTGAATTTTGAATTTTGAATTGATTGAGTAATTTATGCCACACATATCCCACAATTCATCATCTGTGCTAGTGAAATCACAGCCAGATGAGCTACAACTTGTTGAAACATCGCCTTATGTCCCTAGTGAGCAAATTTTAGGGGTAAGCGAGTCTAATGATTGGTTTTATGGCACTGAGGAATTACTCGATGCCTTACCCAAACGCTGGACTCGTTCTATGCTTTACCTCTTGATGAGCTTTGCTGTGATTGTTATCCCTTGGGCATCTCTGAGTAAAGTAGATGAAACAGGAACAGCTAGAGGACGTTTAGAACCCAAGGGGGCAACGCAAAAACTAGGTATTCCCGTCGCTGGTAAAGTCACAACTGTGAATGTAGAGGAAGGGGCGACGGTTCAGGCTGGACAAGTTTTATTAGAATTAGATGCTGATGTTATTCAAAAAGAAATAGAACAAGCCGAAAGTAAATTAGAAGGATTAACTAATCGGCAAGCACAGCAGGAATTACTGAAAAATCAATTAATGCTAGCCATTAATATCCAAGAGCAGCAAAACCAAGCCCAAGCTTTGGAGAAAATGGCACAAGTTAATCAAGCACAGCAGAATTTAGATAGTAAAGAAAGTACCTATCATCTGCAAAAGCTGGAAAAAAAAGCTCTGGTAGAACAGGCTAGGCAGAGAATTAATTCTAGTCAGGTTCTTCACAATTTAGCTCAAAGGCGTTTACAGCGAGATTTGACAGAAGTTGGACGCTATCGTAATTTGTTACAACAAGGTGCAATTCCCCAAATTAAAATTGTCGAATTAGAAAACTCTGCCGAAGATAGTCAACGCTCTTTGCTGCAAGCTCAGGCAGAGATTATGCAGGCTCAGTTGCGCTTAAGGGAAGAAGTGAGCCGCTACCAAGCAACTATTACTCAAATTCGCGCCGAAATTGAGCAAGCACAACTACGTCTACAAGAGCAGTTAAGTAGTTATCAAAGTGTAGTGCAAGCTGGTAAATTGGCAATCTTAAAAAGTCAGGAACAACTAAAAGACTTGCAAAGCCAAATTACTAACTTGCAATCGGAAATAGCCCAGACTAAGAGCCAGATTGCATCATTGCAACTACAACTACAACAGAGAATAGTGCGATCGCCTATTGATGGCATAATTTTTGAGTTACCTGTAGAAAAACCAGGCCCCGTAGTCGAACCAGGACAGATAGTAGCCCAAATCGCACCGAAAAACGCCGCTTTAATTCTGAAAGCTCAAATGCCGAGTCAACAAAGTGGTTTCTTGAAGGTAGGAATGCCAGTTAAAATCAAATTTGATGCCTATCCTTTCCAAGATTATGGTGTCGTACAAGGGCGTGTTAGTTGGATTTCTCCCGACTCGAAAATCCAAACCACCAGTCAAGGCAACGTAGAAACCTACGAGATGGATATAACTATAGATCAACCATATATCCAAGCAGGCAATAAACGTATTTTCTTAACCCCAGGACAAACAGGATCAGCAGAGGTAATTATTCGTCAACGGCGAGTAATTGATTTTGTTTTAGACCCCTTCAAGAAATTACAAAAAGGTGGTTTAGAACTTTGATAAGATTTACCCATTTTTTATTCATACAGTTTTGGGGTCAACAAATGGGTAATAAGTAATGAGTAATGAGTAATAAGTAATGAGTAATAAGTAATGAGTAATAAGTAATGGGTAATAAGTAATGAGTAATAAGTAATGGGTAATATAGCGTTTATTACTCTACTTAGGTACTGAGTACACTACTAATAAATTTGGGCAATCTCCCCGCCCTCCGCGTTTTCCAGCCTGCGGCAAGCCGCAAAAGCGTCTACTGCGCCCCTCTGCGTTTAAAAAGATTAGTTTTGTACCTCATTTGAATAGGAATCGCTATAAGTAATGAGTAAATAATCATTACTTATTACTTATTACTTATTACTTAAATGCTATTTTCCCACCACCAATTAATTTAAAGGGAGCATATGATCATGGCGAAAATTATTGAACTATCAATTGCAGACATTATTTATCATCTAAAATTATCTTGCCAAATACCTACAATTTTAGAAGCGATCGCCACTTCTAGAATTATTACTGATGCTGCCGTATCCGCAGGCATTGAAATCACTATTGAAGAACTCCAACAAGCCGCAGATAGTATGCGCCTTACTCATCAATTGTTCAAAGCAGAAGATACTTGGAATTGGCTGAAAAAATATTATCTTTCCCTAGATGATTTTGAAGATATGGCTAAAACCAACTTATTATCTGCTAAGTTAGCTGCTCATTTATTTGCCGATAAAGTTGAACCATTCTTTTATGCCCACAAAATTGATTACACTGGGGCTGTAACTTATGAAGTGATATTAGATGATGAAGACTTGGCTTTAGAGTTATTTTATGCCCTAACAGAAGGTGAAATCAGCTTCCAAGAAATTGCTCGTCAATACATCCAAAACCCTGAAATTAGAAGGGCTGGCGGCTATCAAGGCATTCGCTATCGCCGAGACTTGAGGCCAGAAATTGCGGCAGCGGTTTTTGCTGCCACTCCTCCCCAAATTCTCAAACCCATAGTCACCCCAAAAGGAGTACATATCATTGCTGTGGAGGAAATAATTACCCCAGAATTAGATGAACAACGACGGATGCAAATTGCGAAAGATTTATTTACAGTCTGGTTAGAAGAACAAATAAATAATGTAGAAATTGTAGCCGATTTGCATCAGCCAGATAACTTTCAATTATCTGAGGAACTACCCAAGCCGGCTTAAAGCAAAGCGTAACGCACCGTATGATAGTGGTGCGTTACGGCTATATATTATTTGCTCATACGCCTAAATCTTGACAAAGCCGTAACACACCCTACTTAGAAAATAGCAATACAAAACCCGGTCTTTTCAATCAACCGGGATTTTAGTTTATGAAGTAATAAATAATAGGCCTTTACTTATTACTTATTACTCATTTAAAACTTTCTCAATTACAAATTGATCCTATCTCAAAGGCATATATATATCTTCCGAATCAGCATTAAGATAAGGAGACTGCAACTTAATATTTAATGCAGAGAATTCTTGCAAAATAGATGTCATCTTACCTGTGGGTGTATGATTACCTTCTTGCCAAGCCGCTAACAAACCATTGGCTACAATTTGACAACGATGTGTACCAAAACTCTGATTTTCCATAAATCTATGTTTAGGCTCTTCTGCGATCGCTAACCCTGGTGCGATAGGCTTAGTAAATAGGGGGACTTGCTCCTGAAAATAAGCTTGATGCTCTGTATAAATCGTCTTTAAGATGGGTTGAATCTGTTCATAGTGATTTTTGTCAAAATACAGCACTGCTGAGTCATAACGCCGATAATCAGCAGGATTGTATAAAGCTTTAAAGGTAAACTCTAGAGATAAAGCATTCAGTTGTGTAGTCAAACCATCCATGACTGCAACCGCACCATCTGGAGTGACATTAAAGTAGACACGTACCAGAGTTTGATTATCTGTTTGATGATGTCGTGATGCACCAGCATTAGCCACTGCCATATAAAATCCGCTCTGGACAAGATTTTTCGGTAGTTTGATAGCGGTGAAATGATTTACCTCAGCCGGGGTTTGTAAGGCTTCTGGTTCAACATACAACGTCAAACCATCCCGATGAACTGCTACACTACCATCTATTTCTTTTCTGACTACCTGCCAACCATAGTTCCAATAGCCTGTACCTCTGTTATTTTCATGCAGGCGATCGTAAAAAGCTAAGTCTACACCTAAAAAAGTATTATTTTCTAGATTTTGGTTGACGGCTAAATTAGATATGTCTGCATCAGATGCCAAAACACTCTGTAACGAGCCATTGTAATAGATACCGTAGAGAAAAGTACGCAACTGCTGACTCAAATACTTATTCTGTAAATCTGGCGATAACTTTTGAAAGCGAGAGATTGAAGATTCTGGTAATTCTAAAGGTTTGTAGTTTGGATGTTTAATACAATACTCGGATTGGATCTCAACATTATGAATAATATCTTGCAATGATACTTGCAGTGATTCAGAAATATCAGACAATTGGACAGAATCTAATAGTTGCATAGATAGTGACCTGTAAATGAGGAGATGATTAAGTTTGTAGTAAGCACTTTAGTGCTGGAAGATTTAAGGACTAAAGTCCTTACTACAAACACTGATTAGGCGTAACTAATTAATGAGTAGGTATTACGAATTAACCAACAAACGCTGAGGATAAAAATCTGTTGCTTCCACACCAAAAATTGTAGGGATAGATGCTTGTGGACGACATAACAAACTCTTGGCAACTTGCAGCATACAAATACCGACATTCCCAAAGGTTTTTTCATACTGGAGTCGCGCTTGAATAGCGGTAATTAACGCTAAACCAGAAAATTGCATCACCCGTTCTAAGAAATCGGGACAGTGTTCTAAAATTTCCGGGAAATGAGTTAAGTAAGCAGTTAGCAACTCTCGCATTGAAGGTTGCAGAAGATATAAAGGAGCAGCAGCCAGACGCAAAGACTCATCAATTGTCATTGATTTGCCTGTCACCATACTGTGTAACCAGATTTGCAGATAACTGGCGATAATTGTTCCCAAATCATTCGCGGGATCTCCCCAGTTACCGCGCTCCCAATCAATCAAACGGATAATATGATCATCATCTGCGGTTTCCCAATCGAGGGAGACTAGAATATTGTTTAACTTCAGGTCATTATGGGTGAGACAACAGGGAGTAAAAGAATTGATTAATTCTGCGATCGCCTGACCTAAGCTATCATAACGTTGATATAAAGTAAAAAACTTAATACCATCAGCCGGCACTTTACCAAAAATTTCTGGACTTAGCCTATCTAAACCCCGATGTAAATTAGTCAGGTTAGTAGGTTTTTGGTTAAATATATCACTAGTAGGACTTTGAAAAAATTGTCGATATTCCTCACGGTTAATCGAGACACCATGAATTAATGCCAAATTACTGCCAATTGCTCTGGCAATGTTTATAGGAAATATGCTTAAATTTTCCTTGACGTAAAAATCCATCAAATCTCGATACTTATCAAGATAGTTAAAAATAATGACAGAATTTTCCTGATTAAAGTGTACTACTTCTGATAAATGCGAACTGATATGGCTAAGTTCTGGAAATTGACGTAAAAAGTTATGAACACGCCATTCTAGTAAAAACTCACCACTGGTTTGACCTTCTAAATTATGACGTTCTTGCTTCACTAATAATTTATTGCCGTCTGGAAAGGTTACTAATAAATTAAAGTTTTTAGCAGGTTTGAGTTCAACTTGACTCAATGATTGTTGTTCAGAAGTACACAAATTCAGAGAAATTAGGTACTCAAATACGTTTTGAGAATTGAGGATAAATGGTGGCATGGCTTTACAATGAATACAACATCAAGAACTATTGTTATCTGCAAAAATAATATTGCTCTACGAGTGAATTATTTAATATAGGAATCCGATTTAATTTCTGCAAAAATTTAAGTATATGTAGTATATGTAGGGTGTATTAGACGTAAGCCGTAACGCACCAAAGATTTTGACTCTGCTTTCCTACTCTCGCTGCTAACACTACTGATCTTTGCAAAATCAAATATCATTCCTATATGTTCAATACTATTAATTAGAAATAGCAAGCGATTAAGCAGAATATCAGGACTTAGGCAAGTGTCAGAATTGGTGGTTGGTGCGTGACGCTATAAGTCTGATAACTAAGTTCCAATATTCTTGCTGCGTTACGCATCCTACAGAAAAAATATGCCAGTTGCGTAAGTCCTAAATATATAGAATTACTTAATCGCTGATGTTACAGTCTCAAAATAACTGTTTAAAATCCGTTCACAAACTCATCAAAAATTAGTAACCACCACCAGAACTGTAAGACCTAGCCAAATGATTGACACCATCAATACCATAAGTGATGACACCAAACTCAAATCCCTTCTCAAGTAAACTTATAACCCCTGCTGTACCATTAGAATAGTCTTGTCCACCACCATGAACCGCATCATCGAAATTGTTCAATTCGTTGAGGAAGCTTTCAGAATCTTGGAACAATTCCGCACCAGTAGCACGTAATTCATTAACAGTAATAAACGCCATAACTAACTCCTAAAAGATTTCTATTTGTGGTTATTACTTATGCAACTGACATATTGTAGGGGAGGCAAAAAGCGGTGTGGATTTTCCTCCCTAACGAACTTCAGAGCGGCGGCTTCCGCCGCTCTGAGTTCTCGCTTTATTGCCCGCTCAATAGCTCAGACTTCATTCAGCAACTAATCAGAAATTAGTAACCATCAGCAGAACTGTAAGACTTAGCCAAGTGATTGATAGCATCAATACTGTAAGTGATTACACCAAATTCAAATCCTTTCTCAAGTAAGCTTATAACTCCTGCTGTGCCATTAGAATAGTCTTGTCCACCACCATAAACCGCATCATCAAAACTGTTCAATTCGTTGAGGAAGCTTTCAGAATCTTGGAACAATTCTGCACCATTAGCACGTAATTCATTAACAGCAATAAAGGCCATGATTAACTCCTAAAATAATTGTGTGCAAGTATCAAAAGCAGGCGATTAAACAAAATATATGAGATTGCTTAACCCCTCATGCTAAAGTTTCAACAAAGCTAAATAGCTCCAGCTTCATTCAGCAACTAATCAGAAATTAGTAGCCACCAGCAGAACTGTAAGATTTAGCTAAGTGATTGATAGCATCAATAGCATAAGTAATTACACCAAACTCAAATCCTTTCTCGACTAATGCTAAAACTGTTGCTGTGCCATTAGAATAGTCTTCTCCACCACCATAAACCGCATCATCAAGATTATTCAATTCGTTGAGGAAGCTTTCAGAATCTTGGAACAATTCTGCACCAGTAGCACGTAATTCGTTAACAGCAATAAATGCCATGATTGACTCCTAAAATAATTGTGTGTCAGTATCAAAAGCAGGCGATTAAGCAGAATATATGAGATTGCTTAATCGCTCATGCTACAATTTCAGTGAAGCTCAATAGCTCCGACTTCATTCAGCTACTAATTTCTAATTAGTAGCCATCAGCAGAACTGTAAGACTTAGCTAAGTGATTGATAGCATCAATACCGTAAGTGATGATACCAAATTCAAATCCTTTTTCGACTAAGGCTAAAACTGTTGCTGTGCCATTAGAATAGTCTTCGCCACCACCATAAACTGCATCATCAAGATTGTTTAATTCGTTGAGGAAGCTTTCAGAATCTTGGAACAATTCTGCACCAGTAACACGTAATTCATTAACAGCAATAAATGCCATGATTAACTCCTAAAATAATTGTGTGTCAGTATCAAAAGCAGGCGATTAAGCAGAATATATGAGATTGCTTAATCGCTCATGCTACAATTTCAACGAAGCTCAATAGCTCCGACTTCACTCAGCAACTAATCAGAAATTAGTAGGGATATCCACCAGCAGAACTGTAAGATTTAGCCAAGTGGTTGATAGCATCAATACCGTAAGTAATGACACCAAACTCAAATCCTTTCTCAGCTAGAGGTAGAACTGTTCCTGCGGTCATAGAATAGCCACCACCACCATGAACATCATCAAGATTGTTCAATTCATTGAGGAAGCTTTCAGAATCTTGGAACAATTCTGTACCAGTAGCACGTAATTCGTTAACAGCAATAAACGCCATAATTGACTCCTAAAAAAGTCTTGTGTTTAGTAGAAATAGCAGGCGATTAAGTTGAATAATCTCAGATGGCTTAATCGCTGATGCCACAGTTTTAACAGAGCCATTTAGCTCCGATTGCACTCAGATACTAATTAGAAATTAGTAGTAATAACCATCACCAGCAGAACTGTAGGACTTAGCTAAATGGTTGATAGCATCAATACTGTAGGTGATGACACCAAACTCAAATCCTTTGTTGAGTAGGCTTAGAACTCCTTGTGTACCATTAGAATAGTCATAACCACCATGAACATCATCAAGATTGTTCAACTCGTTGAGGAAGCTTTCAGAATCTTGGAACAATTCTGCACCAGTAGCACGTAATTCGTTAACAGCAATAAACGCCATAAATAACTCCTAAAACAATTATTTTTTTTGCTTGTGAATCTCAAGCGATTAAGCTTGGTTTTGCTTAACCGTTGATTCAATTTTTATTTATGATTTCGCAGAAAATCAAGCTTAAAAAATCTCTTTTCAAGACATAAATTAGTTATATCTGTCTGTTTGCAATACTTTTATGTAGTAGAAAAATAAATATGTCTGTTAGAGATGACCTTACAGCAGATAACAGGCTTGGGGGAACAGAGTTGGGCTTTAAAAGCCTCTTAGTATCAGACTTTGTTCCTAAATTTTGTACCTCATTTAACCCAAGTTTGCAGTGAATTGTAGTGGACTGTCTAGACGAAAATAGTGCATTAAATGTAGGTTGGGTTGAGCAAGGCGAAACCCAACACCGATATCCATGTTGGGTTTCCTTACGTCAACCCAACCTACAATTTTTCCATGCAATATTTTAGCCTTGACACGCCACTACTTATATCAAGTCGCAATTAAAAAGATGCAAAAAAATCGTGTGTGTAATCAGAAATTGGATTACAACACACGATTTCTATTTAACTTGTGATTCATCGACGGTTATTAACGAATACCAAGCTGACTTCGCAAGTCTTGAATTTCTACTTCTAGATTACTCATCCATCGGTTTAGAATTTCAGTTGTGTCAGTTACTGATTCTGCTGTTGGTGCTTCTGGCATATTTTCCATTGCTTGCCTTCTGCCATATCTTCTTTGCGAACCAGCATATATATTCGTCATCTCCCAAGCTGTAAGTTCATTCAGAAACTTCCTATGGTCACTGGGAGAAAGGTCAGATATTGTTATTTTTACCATGTGCTTACCTCCAGCAATAAGTTCATTCAATTTAACACAATAAAGTCATGTTACTAGCCCACAAAAAAGAGAATTATCGCCTT